>CALKXC010000177.1 GCA_938004025.1 uncultured Leucothrix sp.
CTTCCCATTTATCTGGCAGCAGCGTTACGCCTGCCAGCACCGATCAATTGCTGAAGATTATCATCTTGCGTCCTTAAACTGTCAAACGATTAAAAGCGTGTCAATGCTATCGAAGATTTACAACAGATCATCGGACAGGCCAATTAGTTCAGAACCAATACGGTGTTGGTGAAATAACATAAATCAAAAAAATAAAAAAATGAAAATTAAACTACTACTTATTTTGGCTGCTGCACTCAGTTGTCAGCAAGCCCATGCTTATGTGATTACTAATTACTTAGAAATGGTTGCGGTAACCGCGGTGGGTGGTTCCTGGAAAAACGTTCCTCTCAGTAACACATATTCTGATCCCGTCATCGCCTGTACCTATAACCTTCCTTCAATTGCCAACAACGAGGCGGTTGTTAGAGTGCAAAAAGTTGGAACAGGATTTCAGATAAAAGCTCAACGCCCCGTGAATGGTACTGCCGTCACGGCAAGTACCGTTTACTGCACGGTTTCTGAAGCGGGGGTCTACAGCTACCCTATCAAGTATGAAGCCCATACGGTTTCTTCATCAGGGACGAACTACGGCAGCAACTGGTCTTCCGCACTTATGGAGAATGTCTCAGCCGCACCGTATAAAGTGCAGAGTTACACGCAACCTGTCGTGATCGGGCAGGTCATGAGCTACAACAACGAAAACTTCTCTACGTTCTGGACAAACAGCTGTGGCAACAGAAACACTAATCCTACTAATTCAGGAATATGCGTTGGTAAACACACCGGCCAAGTCACACCCAACAATCCAAATGCCGAAACGCTAGGATATTTCATCGCAGAAGAAGCTGAATATTCCATGGCCAATGCTTACATTAAAATTGACCTGGGGGCCGACTCAGTCGCAGGAACAGCCAACTCAGCACCTTATAACTATTCGCTGCCTCGCAATTACACTTTCGCAACCGCAACTCAATCGGGTGAAGATGGTGGAAACGGTAGCTGGGCTGTATTTTATGGTAACTCACCTGTCTCTTCAGTACTTCAGCTAGCGGTTGAGGAAGATACCGCAGCAGGAGACACCACCCGAACTCATACCAATGAGCAAATAGGTTATTGGGCTATGGAACCGATCGTCAAAACCTACGCGGACCTGATGATAAACGAAGTCATGTACATGCAATCGGGTACTGACCTTCGAGAGTTTATCGAGCTATATGCTCTCACTGATGGCTCTATTCTTAACTATGTGGTGAGTAGTCAGGATGGAACATCACAAAACTATTATTTGCCCGATTTAGATGTAAAAGCAGGTGACTACGTCATTTTCCATTCCAACATCGGCACTACAAGTACTGTAGGCAATGTTCATCATGTTTATAGCCAGAGCACCTCGACACCGCTAGCTAACACCGGTGATGACATCGTGTTATTAAAGCCTTCGAGTACGGATGTCACCGTTTTAAATGGCTCAGGAACGGTCAACGCAATTCCGGTTGATTACATGTCCTATGGCTCTGGCAGCACCGACCCTATTCCCACGAGTAATGACGGTGTCACGGTGAGCTGGACTGCTAGCGATGTTGGAAGACTGGGATCAACGCCTGCCGGTCAATCTATTAGTCTGACACGTAACGCAAACGACTCAGACACTAGCGTTTGTTGGGAGTTTACAGGGAGTGGCGATGCAAGTAATTGCTCGGGCTATCTCATTACCTCTAACACCGACACTAATGGATTCGTTCATAGCCAAGGCATTAATAATAATAACGTTCCGATTATCACCCTTAAAAAAGTAGTTGATACGATTTACGATCCATATAACAGTGCGAGTAATCCAAAGGCTATTCCAGGGAGTATTCTCGAATATACGATAACCGCCTTCAACAGCGGCCCATTATATGCAGACGATAATACGATTCGCATTGCGGATATGATTCCTGAAAGAACCAAGCTATGTGTTGAGAATAATGGCGACTGTGTGCTGCCCTATTTCGTTGACGGCTCCCCCACGAGTGGCTTAACGGTTGGCAGTATTCAGTACTCCAGTGATAACGGCACAAGCTTTAACTACTCTCCCATCGCTGATGGCGAAGGCACGGATACTTCAGTCACTCACGTAGCCGCGCCAACTTTTGGAGAGTTTCGAGCAATGACTGGAACCACGCCTCCCTCTTTCAGTTTGAAATTCAGAGTGATGGTGGAATAAAGCGAAGGAATGTTTTTGCAATTGGAGAATACATTCCCTACATTAGGCAACTTTAATTAACTGAAGATTGTCGATGTCGGATTCTCCAACATTCCCTTTTGTCGCCGTCACTGGACAGTCACTACTCAAGCTGGCATTGACGCTGCTTGCGGTGAACCCATTGATTGGCGGCCTGCTGATAAGCGGCCCACGAGGTTCAGCAAAAACCACCTTAGCGCGTGGTCTATCTGATCTATTGCCCACCGCATCTCAAGGCAAGTTTGTCACGCTTCCTCTAGGTGCCAGTGAGGAAATGTTGATTGGCTCGCTCGACTTACAGCAAGCCCTGAATGAACAGAAAGTGACGTTTAATCCAGGCTTGCTGGCTAAAGCACACCAAGGTGTTCTCTATGTTGATGAGGTCAATTTACTGCCCGATGCTTTAGTTGATCAACTATTAGATGTTGCTGCCAGTCGCCGTAATATTATTGAGCGAGATGGAATCAGCCATCAGCACGCTGCCGACTTTTTATTGATTGGAACGATGAATCCTGACGAAGGTGAGCTTCGGCCTCAGCTTCAGGATCGTTTTGGACTTTCAGTCACTCTAAGTAATCAATACAGCATTGAAGAACGCATTGAGATTGTAGAGCGACGTGAGGCGTTTGACCGATCACCTGACAGCTTCATTGAAAATTATGCGGCTCAACAGAAAGCGATTATTGAGCAGATTGACCAAGCACAGTCGTTACTATCAACAGTAAAATGCTCAAGTGATTTACGACGTGAAATTGCTGAACGCTGCCACGCCGCTAGTGTCGATGGAATGCGCGCTGATATTGTTTGGTATCGAGCGGCCGTTAGCCATGCGGCATGGCAAGGGCGCAACACGGTACAACTTGATGACGTTGCAGCGGTAGAGCCGTTGGTGTTGGAGCACCGACGTAATGAAATGTCACAGACACCGCCTTCACCCCCGCCGCCGCCTTTTTCAAGGCCCCCTTCGAAGCCTAATCAAACGGATAAACAAAAAGAGCAGCAGGCTCAACAGCAACAACAGTCTTCAGCTGATCATTCACCTAATGAAGCTGATAACCCTCCTGAGAATAACGACGGCGACTGGGGTGGAATGCCACCGCAACAACAGGCGATAGAGCATATAAAACCACTGCCTTTTAAAATGGATAACCAAAGGCCACCTAGCTTCAAAAGGCATTCTTCAAAATCTAGAATCTTAGCTGGAAAACAAAAAGGCGAGGAATCTGGTGGAACTCGACAAGGTAAACAGAACGCTTCAGGCATTAATTGGTTTGCAACGCTGGCGAACAACGCTCCAAATAGACAGGACAAAACCAATTGGCAGTGGCAATACAAAAAAGCACGCACGGGTAAAACTGTGTTACACCTCGTGCTGCTAGACACTTCTGCTTCTACTTTAGCAGCGCAGGCTTTTGCAAAGTCTAAAAGTGTTGTGCTCCAGATCGCTGAGCAGGCCTACTTGCTGCGTGAGCAGCTAGCCGTTATGAGCTTTGGTAACGAGCAGGTCAAATGG
>CALKXC010000178.1 GCA_938004025.1 uncultured Leucothrix sp.
GTGCAGCCTGCTAAACCACTTTCGCTGTGCGCACAAATGTCGCTGTTGTAATTGAAGTATTTTGGCTTGGCAAATGTACCTTGTAGCTGAGCCATCTCTTCAAGCAGTTCCGCTTGAGGTTTGTCCTCTGTCAGCCTGAAATAGCCCGGTGGGTGAATTTCAGCATCGATTAATCCTGACTCTGTCAGATCAAATATAAGGTCAGCCGCAAGCGTTTGGGTTTTCTCTTCAGCTTCTGGTAACTGCTCGGTCATGCGAAGTTTGAAATCGCCTAACCAGCCCTCTAACGCCAATTCGCGATTGTCGGTCTTAATAATAACTGACTGTTCATTGGCTAAGCTTGAATCTGATGTTAGAACGATTCGTGCTTGTAAAGGCTCAGGAAGCTGAGTTGCCATTGCTATGGCATCTTCTCCACCGACAACTAAGACGTTTCCAGCTGATTGATACTGGACCTGCCCAGTAGCCTCTGGTTGAAACTTCTCAATACTGGACAGCGCTGTTTCGCGAGGTGTCATTTCAATCATAGCGGGCTCTTCTCTGGTAGTGGTTCTTTCTAATTCACGGCGGGCTTCAACTTCAAACATGTGCTTCATGTCGCAAGTCACAGTGTCGCCCAGCGGCTCAAATTTAGTGTAATCATCATCGTATTCATCTAGGCCGTCACGAATGTTAAAATCATCGCCTTGGAATAATTTTCGTAGCGCAAGTTTACGGAGGCCGTCACTGACTTTAGGAGACATAAAAGCAGAGTAGTCTGAGTGCTGATCCATCGTTTCTAAGTCAGGCATATCCTCATCAGTCAGCAGTGGCGGCACTTCTTCTGCTGTTGAAATGCCGCTCTCTTGCTCGCTTTGGGGCGATGATGGGTCGTCGCCATCGTCAGGACTACGGGGGGGGTTGGATAATGATTCTAATTCAATACTTTCATCAACTTGCTCTTCAGGTGCTTCCTGTTTGCGGCGAGACCAGCGACTAAGAAAGCCTTCATTCTTCTCGTTCATGCCCTTACATTGCCTCCGCCTTTTTTCCAATTATTGAGTTTCCGTTTGAATTTCTTTTCTGGGAAATAATTGTCGATAACGAATGACTCCATCCATCCATATATCTCGGCTGGAATCTCAACGGGATAAACTTCTTTACCCCCTTCCTGTTCAGCATGGGCTTCATCGAAACTCATACTGACTTTAAAAGGCTTGGGTTCTTCGTTTTCTTCATTGTCAGTGATGACGTAGCAGCTGGGATTAGGGGAAACCATATTGTGATAGTAGCTTTCGCACTCATCTTTATAGAGGTGCATTGAAAAGCCGGTGTAGAGGTATTGTTCGATATCACCGCGAGTGTGTAGATGCGTTTTTTTTGATTCGCCACTTTGGCTGTCAGCTCGCTCGCCAATGATAATGCCGACCACTGTCCAATAGGCGTCAGCCCATTTACTGACACTCGGGCGTTTCTCCATGATTATAGAAACAGGGAAACTGCTTTGATCCATCTAAACCTCCTCAGATAGTAAGTGCAGAAACAGGTTTCATTACTCACTTAGATGTTTTGTCGCTTGATAAATCTAGCAACTACCTATCTCGATAGCAATATGCGTGCCAACCTAAAACCCTTGTGAATACGCAGGATTAGTGTTTTTATAAATTTTCGTGAGACTAAATGTCTCGTTTTCTACATGTATTGAGGCATTTTGATTCAGTCGAATTTAGCGCTAGTAGCCTCTTTGTAAGAAATTACGTGTATATTGCTAGAAATATCGATTCGGCATGATACTTGCTGCTGTAGTTAGTATAAGCGCAGCTTGTCAGGAGGAAATACAATGGCCATTGAAGTTCATGACGCCTACATGAGTGTTCGTCAAGTTGCGGAATACCTGCACCTGAACGAAAAGAAAATCTATGAACTGGTCAAAGACCAAAGTATTCCTGCAACCAAAGTCACAGGTAAATGGCTCTTCCCAAGAGGTATGGTTGATCGTTGGTTAACTGAGTCATCTAATAGCGGCGTACTCACCGATCGATTAAACATTGCTGGTAGTGACGACCCTTTATTACAACGCCTAGTACTCTCCCAAACTCAAGAAATGGATTCGCACGGATTGGTTAATTACACCGCGACCGGCACCCGTATGGGCCTCAAGTTGTTACAAGCTCGGCGGATTGACGCGGCTTGTTTGCACTGGGGGCCGAGCGAAGAGAGTAGCTTCAGACATCCCGCTTTACTTAAGCAGCATCGACAACACAGTAAGTGGGTGCTGATTCACCTATTTAATCGAGAGCAAGGTTTGATTGTGCATCCAGATGTCTTGGCTCAGGTTAGTGATCATTCTGAGTTGTATGATGCGAATTGGCAATGGGTCGGCCGGCAAAGCGGTGCGGGCTCACAGCGTTTTTTAATGGAGGCGTTAATCAAGGCAGGCCAGAATGTGGATGATCTGAATCAGTCGGTTCAAGCGCACTCTGAGAAAGAGGCGGCTAGTTTCATCGTGATGCGCCAAGCTGATGTCGCTTCAGGCCCGCGCGCGGTAGCGATAGAAGCGGGTTTAGAATTCATTAGTATGGGTTGGGAGTCTTTTGATATTGCTCTAAATAAAGGGATTTGGTTTAGAAATATTTTCCAAACGCTGCTTAAAAGATTGCAGTCGGATGAAGCGCAAAAACTTGCAGTGATGTTACAAGGATATGATCTATCACGAAGTGGCGAGCTGCTTTGGGGAGAAAGCTAAGGTGTTACCCGGCTACCAGTTTGGCCAATCGATTTGGCAAAAACTTCAGCGCAATGTGCGTTATAAGTTGCTGGTGCTGGTGTTAATTCCAATTGTATTAGTCATCCCGCTAGCGGTTGGCGGCGCAATTTATTGGGGTCATACGCTGACTTATGACCAGCTTTATATCAAAGTAAACACTGACCTTGATGTCTCCAATAATGTATTCCAGCGATTGCAGGATGACTATCAGCGCCAACTAGAACGTTTTGCCGAGTCTTATGCGTTTCGTGAGGCGTGGGATAAAGGCAACAAAGAGAGCGTTCAGACCCAACTTCAGCAACTAAAGAAAACGGCGGGATTTTCTTATTTATTATTTAATGAAAAAGAGCGTTTTATCCAAGATGATGATACCGCTAAACACTATTTAGGCCGCCCCTCTAGATTATTAAAAACAGTCCTTCAAGGAAATGGCGCTACCGGTATTGAGGTGTTTAGTCATGATGATTTGTTAGCGTTGGATAAAGCACTGGCTAATCAAATAAATCTTCCCTTACTAGAAACTCCTTATGCTCGGCCAACGGAGCGCACGGTTGAAAATCGGGCGATGATGATACGTACGCTTTATCCCGTGACGGATAAGGCTGGGGAAATATTGGCGGTACTGGATGCAGGAGTGCTGCTGAATGATAATTTCGAGCTGGTTGATGCCATCAGAGACTTGGTTTATGGCCCAGGCAGCTTGCCCAAAGATAGTTTAGGCACGGTAACGATATTTTTAGATGATGTTCGCATCTCAACAAATGTTCCGTTACGTCCAGGTGAGCGTGCGTTGGGAACGAGGGTTTCTGAGGTCGTAAATAATCATGTGCTGGGGCAAGGCGAGAATTGGATCAATCGAGCGTTTGTAGTAAACGATTGGTATATCTCAGGTTATACGCCCATTTTGGATGTCGACAATAAACGGGTGGGCATTCTTTATGCGGGTTTTCTGGAAAAGCCGTTTAGGGCTGATTTATGGGCTGCAATTTTTGCGTTGATGGTATTGCTGTTA
>CALKXC010000179.1 GCA_938004025.1 uncultured Leucothrix sp.
CAGACGGCGGACTGTGCCGTGAAAATTGCTGGAGCTAATACGGTTAGCATCCTCATGGGAAGTAAGCTGGCAAAGCTAGGCATTGCGGTACTTATTGCTAGAAAAAAGGCGTACCAGATAAGCGAAAATGTCAGTAATTTACGACGGTCAATCGCCCCAATAAACGTTGCGAGCAAAGGGGCACTAACGCACATGCTGATAGCGCCCGCCGTAATCAGCTGCCCGGCCGTTGCGGTGGATACCTGCAGTGATGAAACAAGGTCATTGAGTGACCCAAACACCACCAGCACACCAGAACCTATGATCAGATTACCGAATAACAAAGCCCATATCGCGGGAGGCATCGCAGCCGATTTACTGTCGGCTATTTGTGCACTATCTGTCATATCAAAAGCGTCCTTTGGGATGTAGCGTCAGGATATTACAAGCAGGATTGTTAATTATGCGGGGAGTATTCCGTAATACGATTACAAAGCACAGCGATAAATTATTTTGTGATCGCTAATATTCATAAATTTTGCATGGCATGCTTGCTTCCACTGGGCCATTATGAGTTATGCAAAAAACACACCCACTTAAGATTATCCTCATACTCTGGCTTGCCGGTCTTTGTGCTGCGGCTCAGTTCGCCAAAATTGGACATATCCTGCCAGAGCTAGAAGCTCTCTATCCTAATGCGGTTTCCTCATTGGGTTTCCTGCTCTCTCTGATTAGCCTTGTGGGTGCTTTGCTGGGGCTTATTGCAGGCGTTTTGGTTGGCCGCATCGGTTCGCGTGATGTTTTATTGGTGGGGCTAGTTATCGGCAGCCTGATTTCTTTTATGCAGTCATTTAACCTTCCGCTAGGATTCTTACTTGCTAGTCGCGTGCTGGAAGGCGCTTCACACCTAGCGATTGTCGTCGCAGCGCCTACACTGATTGCACAACACAGTAGCGAAAGCATGCGATCTGCAGCGATGACACTTTGGGGTACTTTCTTTGGTGTTTCTTTTGCGTTGACGGCATGGTTAGGTCTTCCACTTGTCGCGGCAAATGGTGTTGGCGCTTTATTTTTTGCGCATGCGATTATCACAGCAGTGGCGGCGTTGCTGGTCGCCTTTATGATTCCAAAACCGGCAAGACAAAAGGAGGTGACGCAGCACGATGCTTGGTCATTTTCTCTAATAGATATTTACAGCCAACACAAACAAGCTTGGTCTTCTCCATTTGTCGCTGCACCTGCGGCGGGGTGGTTATTCTATACAATCACCTTCGTTGCCTTACTGGCAGTATTGCCGGGATTAATGCCGGTTGAGCAACGAGCGTTTACCGCCGCGGCCTTGCCACTCGCAAGTATCGCGTCATCGATGACACTCGGCATCACACTGCTAAAACGATTTACCGCCATACAAGTGCTATGTATCGGATTCATTTTAGCAATTGTCTGTGCCATGATGTTTCTCTTTATATCAGGCGGGCCAGTGGTTGCCGTCTTACTATTCGCATCGTTAGGTTTAGTGCAAGGAGCCAGCTTTGCGGCTATCCCACAATTAAACAAAACCGCACCAGAGCAAGCATTGGCCAACGGCACGCTCGCACAAGCAGGCAACATCGGCAATCTTTGCGGTACGCCTCTGCTCCTTCTATTGCTAAGTTCAGGCGGCGTCACTGCGATGATTTCCTTAGTGGTGACTTGCTACATCATTGCAATCACCTTGCACCTAATCTTCTCCAAACGAAGAGCCAAAGCAACGCCTTAATCAGCGCTTGGCTGGCAAAGCTGATATTCTCTGCTTAACAACAGTAATGACTGAAGACAATGAGCTACTTACCACCACCCAATAAACAACTTTATTACGAGCAAGTGTGGAGTTTAGTGCGCCAGATTCCTCATGCACGCGTGGCCACTTACGGGCAAATCACTAAACTCATTCCGCAGCCTGATGGTATAAGTGATCTAGATTATCAAGCCTCTGCTTCACGCTGGGTAGGCTTGGCAATGGCTGCTTGCCCTGACGATGTGCCGTGGCAACGCGTCGTTAACTCACAAGGCCAGATTAGCCACCGACCAGAGGCGGGTGAACAGAAAAAACGACTAGAAGAGGAAGGTTTGCTGTTCTCCAAAGGCAAGCTCAATTTAGATGAATGCCAGTGGCGCGGCCCAGGGCAAAGCGACGAACCAAGACAAGGCAGATTGTTTTAAACAACGGAAAACTTATGACACTTAAAGCCATATTATGGGACATGGACGGCACGCTAATTGACAGCGAGCCTGCGCATGAACAAGCCTTCGAAGAATCGCTGGTCTCACTGGGTGTGACTGTGCCAGAAGGTACTCATGACTCAATGCTAGGCTCCAGTTTTGTTGAAGTGCACCAAAAAGTGGTTGAACTGACAGGCCTCGACATAACCCTTCAGGAATGGCGCCGTGTTAAATCAAAGCACTACGAGCTGTGCTCAAAAGCCATTACGCCATTGAAAAATAGTCAGTCTATTCTTGAAAGCTTTGCTGCTCAATCTATTCCGATGGCGCTTGTCTCTAACTCGAGCCGTGACGAAGTGAACTTAAACCTTGAAGTAACCAAGCTTGCCCGATTTTTCCAGCTCACGATTAGTCGTGATGATGTGGATCGTGGCAAACCAGCGCCCGACTGTTATTTGGCCGCTGCAAAGGCTCTTTCATTGTCTGCTAGTGAGTGCTTAGTAATCGAAGATAGCGTTACTGGCGCTAAAGCTGGTTTAGCAGCCGGTATGAAGACATTATTTCATCCGGAAACCGATGCGTTAGTGCCGCATTGCCCTGAAGGTGCGATATTGTTAGAACCTCAAAAGGATTTAGGTGCATGGCTTGAGGCGGCCTTCGCTTAATGTCTGTTTTTGAAAGGTTCTTTAGCTGAGACAGTAAAAGAAAAAACCAGACATGATTTGATTGTTTTTATACCACTTCTTCCGCTAAACGGCTATCTATCCGCAGTTTTTATTAAGCTTTAATCAAGAGTCTCCTCTGTACACTTTAGCCGTCATCAACATTAGCCCAAGTCGCTTTTATGCTCTCCCATGTCCACAACATTATCAAAACAAGGCTATGCCAAAAGCTAATTGCCGTTGTGGTCATAAGTATTGCTGCCATTAGCTTAGCAGTATTCGTTCCGCACTTTATTGCCGAGCATGCGAAAAATGAAAAAGGTGTTGAATCCGCGGCTGAACTGTTAATTAAAACGATGGCCACATCGCTGTCTTATGACGTTCCTATTACCAACGCTGAGATGCTTTATGGCGATCATAAAGTCGTTGGCTATCAAGTCTGCACTGCAGCGCGCTGTGAAATAGAATTTGGTGAACCCATCACCGGTTTTTCTTCTATTGCGCCCTCAGAAAAAACAATTTATCAACAAGATAACACGCGTTTCGAAGTACGCAGAACCTTTACAAATAAGCAGGGTAGCCTGGGTCAAATTACGCTAAGGATTGATACATCAACGCTGAATAAAAATAATCAAGTGAGCCTTTGGACGCTCATTGGTCAGGTATTGGGCATCTCTTTCTTTGTTATTTGTACCTCAATGTTTGCAGCAAGCCTGATTATTATTGCGCCTATACTCAAGCTAAAGCGACGCATGATGCGAGCTAAAAAAGACCCCACCAACCCGACAAAGTACTTGCTCCATGTTAAACAGAAAGATGAAGTCGCTGACTTGATTGATGAGTTTAATAGCATGCTGTTTGACCTCGACGATTATCAAAATAAACTTAGCCAAGCGAAAAAGTCGAGTGATGTACGTTGGAAGTTTGCGATTGAGGGCTCAGGTGATGGCATCTGGGATTGGAACCCGCTAACGGATAAAGTTTTCTTCTCACCGCAAATCTTAAAGAAGCTTGGCTATAACGATAATGATACTGTGCCCACGATGAGTGAGTGGCAGAACATGATTCACCCTGAAGAAAAAGCGCAATCGATGGCGTCTCTTGACGCACACATGAATGCTGAAACCGATGAGTTTTCCTTCAGTAATCGTATAAGACACCGAGACGGAAGCTGGCTTTGGGTGCTTTCAAGAGGCATGGTCGTTACCTATGACGCCAACGAGAATCCAACTCGCGTTGTCGGAACACACACCGATATTACGATACAAAAAGAAAATGAAGCGCTGATCTGGTCACAAGCCAATATTGATCCGCTGACTAAGCTTTCTAACCGACGAATGTATAGCAAACTGATCAGTCAGTTGGTAAATCATTCCGATGTATCCGCCAACCAATTCACGCTATTTTTCATAGACTTAGATAATTTTAAAGCGGTAAATGACACGCGCGGTCACAACGTAGGCGATGAGTTGCTGATTGCCACAGCTCAGCGTTTGAAAGAGGCAGTCGGTCCCGTCCATGAAGTTTCGCGTATTGGTGGCGATGAGTTCACGATCATTTTGCGTGGCATCGTCGATAAGAAGCAAATTAATGCCATTGCAGATAGAGTATTACGCAGTATGTGTGAGCCGTTTTCTATCGACGTTAACGTGTTTTATATCTCTGCAAGTATTGGCATCACCTCATACCCCAAAGATTCACAAAACGCTGAGTCGTTAGGCATGAATGCTGACCAAGCTTTGTATGTTTCTAAAGATAATGGTCGCAATCAATACACGTATTTCTCAACCCCAATGCGCACAAACTCCCAGCAGCGCATGCAGATCATTACTGAGCTTCGCAAAGCCATTAGTAAAAAACAGTTCGAAGTTTACTACCAGCCTATTATTGATTTTAAAACGGGCTTGATCGTTAAAGCAGAAGGACTCATTAGGTGGAATCATCCTAAACTCGGCGTTATTTCACCTGACGACTTTATTCAAATTGCTGAAGAGACCGGCATGATTGTCGACATCGGTGACTGGGTCTTCTATCGCGCCATTGAGCAACTTGGGCATTGGCGAAAACACCTCGATCCCAAGATGGAAATGAGTATCAACACGTCCCCACTTCAGTATCGCGATAATGGAATGGATGTGGAAAGATGGCTAGCCTTTATGGATCGTCAAGGTGTGCCTTGTGACTCAGTTGTGGTTGAGATTACAGAAAGCTTAGTACTTGATGATAGTGACTCCATCACCAGCCGCCTAGAAGCACTTCGAAAAGGGGGGGTGAAAATAGCCCTCGATGATTTTGGCACGGGATACTCTTCCCTGTCTTACCTGCAAAAGATAAAAAGTGATTATCTTAAGATTGATTACTCTTTTGTGAAAGATATTAGCAGCACCAAACAGAGTATGGATTTGTGTCATAAAATTATTGATATTGCGCATATTTATAATATGCAGGTTATCGTTGAAGGGGTTGA
>CALKXC010000180.1 GCA_938004025.1 uncultured Leucothrix sp.
ATGCGACCGTTGAACGCATCCATACCTTCAAACTCAGGTACGTTTGGTGTTGAGAAATGACCTGATGCCACGATGACATGATCAAACGTTTCGGTGAGGACTTCATCCGCTTTTAAGTCTTTAACCGAGACCGTAAACAAACCTGAAGCATCGTCATAAGAGACGTTGCGAACGGCATGATTGAATTTAATCCAATCTCTGACACCCGCTTTTTTTACGCGACCTTCAATGTAATCAAACAACACCGCTCGCGGTGGGTAAGAAGCAATTGGCTTACCAAAATGCTCTTCAAATGAGTAGTCAGCGACCTCTAATCCTTCTTTTGGCCCGTTAGACCAGAGGTAACGATACATACTGCCATGAACAGGCTCACCGTATTGATCTAAGCCTGTACGCCATGTGTAGTTCCATAAACCACCCCAGTTATCCTGCTTTTCGTAGCAAACGATTTCTGGAATTGCTTCGCCTTTTTGCTTGGCAGACTGAAATGCTCTGAGTTGGGCTAAACCACTCGGGCCTGCACCAATGATAGCGACACGTTTTGACATACTTCCTCCTTTGATTTGCTCTCAAATACTCCACACCACGTTTGTAAAACTGATCTGGAGTCATGATCCTAGCAACATCATATAGGAGTTAGCGGTGGCAAGGTATTAGGGGATTCCCGTATTTATGTCCTCTTCACCTGATCAAGTAATATTTTAATCTTCACCATATCGGGTAGATTATTAGCACAGAGCTTTTGCATAACATTCGCGCGGTGTACTTCAACGGTACGCTCACTAATGGATAAATCAGAGGCTATCGACTTGTTACTGGCCCCTTCACAGACACACTCAAATACCTCTTTTTCACGCTTAGTTAAACTTTGAAAATGCTCAATATGCTGAGCCAACTCAACGCTGTTTTGCTGTTGCTGCAAAACCTGTTGATACGCTTCTTCAATACGTTCTAATAACACATCCTGTTTGATTGGTTTACGCAAGAAATCTAAAGCACCGTGACGCACGGCTTCGACTGCCATTGGAATATCGCCATGACCGGAAATGAAAATGATGGGCAGCTGCGACAGTAAAGCTTTCAGCTTCTGTTGCAACGCCAAGCCATCCATGCCTGGCATTCTGACATCTAATATCAAACAACCCTGCTGATTTTCATAAGCTTCAAAAAAAGCATCCGCAGAATCAAAGGTGACGTGTTGAATATCATTCACCTCTAGGAACAAGCTCAGTGCATCGCGTACAGCATCATCGTCATCAACCACGTAGGTCGTGAGCTTTTGGTAAGCGGGGTTAGCTTTCATGCTTTGCTGCCGGTAGAGTGAAGTAAAACGTTGTGCCTTTATCAGCATTATTTGTAAAGGCTAACTCACTGCCATGCGCATTGATAATTGATTTACTAATTGATAAACCAAGCCCCATGCCCTCTTCTTTGCTCGATCTAAAAGGCTGATAAAGTTCCTCGGCAGAGTTTTTTGAAATACCACTTCCACCATCGACTATTGATATAGTGACTAAGCCATCATTATTTGCAGCTTTAAGCAGTATCGTCTCACCCGTCTCTTTAGGGTGCTCCACCGCCTCCATTCCGTTTCGCAATAAATTAAGGATGACCTGCTGAATTTGAATAGCATCACAGTGAGCTTTAGGTAGATCGTGATCTAGCATTAACGCAATGGTGAAGTTGCGCTGACGGGCTTCAACTTCCGCCAACTTATGCACCTCCTCCATCATTAATTTACAATCCACCGTTTCTTGGAAACTCTCACGGTGTTTCGTCATTTTTTGCATCCGTTCCAGCACGGCACCTGCACGATGGGATTGCATCGTTAGTTTTTGCAGTACATCCGCAACGCGATCTATTTTAGGACTGTCTTTTTCAAACAGGCTTTGTGCGGTAGTTGCGTAAAGTGAGATCGCAGTAAGTGGTTGGTTCAACTCATGCGCCATTGCTGACGCCATTTCGCCCATTGAATTAATGCGATCAACGTGAGCAAGTAATTCTCTGTGTTCACGGACTTCTTTCTCCGCTCGCCTCAGTGCCATCTCGGCATGTTTCTTATCAGTAATATCGGTAATGAATCCTTCGATGACAGCCGTACCATCTTCTAAATAATCAATTGGCTGACCACGTTCCCACACCCATTTCTCAGTGCCATCTTTGGTGAAAATTCTATATTCACACTCAAACGAGCGGCCAGAATCGGCGGAAACCCTAACTTCTTGTTCCACAAAGTCGATATCATCAGGGTGCGTAAAATCGCCCCAAAGCACCTGCTGATTAACAATTTCATGATTCGCGTAACCTGAAAGCTGCAAACAACCATCACTGACAAAATCCATTGGCCAGTGCGGTAAATTCAAGCAGCGGTACGCCATGCCCGGTAGGTTTTTTAACAGCGTTTCAAGCTGGTAAGTGTACGATGGCGTTTGTAATTCACTCATCACTGCTGCCTCGGTTTAGTCGGTATTGACGCTAATCAGCTTTATCTAACTCGATAGAGTTTTAGTCAAATGCTAAATATAACGCTTTATCAACTTCAAGTCGCTTCAGCTTTGCGGTAAGGAGTGAATTTAAAGTTGTAGCTATTAATCCCTATCCACCATCACCTCAAAGCTAACCTCACCCTTCGCACCACCTACTAATGAGCCAGTAAAATCCCAACGTAAATCACCAAAGTTCTCCGTCGCCGTACAGCCCATACCTGTTGGGGGTGGAGGTGTAGCGCACTGGGCACTATCAGCAATCAGCCCTGTGTACACGGGCACGGTGTCATTAATCACAAGATCAGTAATTGGGCCCGTCCCTACATTTTCATAGTAAACACGATACTTTAGGATGTCGCCTGGTTGCGCCACACTCAGCACTTCTACTTCTGCCGCACCTTGCGTCAGGTTTTCTATTGTTTTAGTCAACACCAAACGAGACGCACCCGTTTCAGGCGTCATCTGTGTTGCAGGTTCAGCATTCTGAACGGCTATTGTTAGATCTGTAACCTCAAGCTCTACTGAGCTGAGTGAAACTAATGGGTAGGTAAACGTTGCAAGGGTCTTCACCTCATAACGGTCCTGAGCGGGAACATTCGCTGGGGCAAACACTTTGTTGATAATACACAGTCTTTCGTCCGCAACAAGATCATACTCATCCGCTGCGCTAATGATTGTATTGGCTTCAACGCCATTTAAATCACCATCACAATTCGAATCGACGTATAAGGAATGCGTCCAACCGTTCGCGATGTTTCCAAAATCTGTCGCCGGTGTTGTAAAGCTCACTTTTCCAGCCGCTTCAGTAGTCAATACATGAGCATAAAAAGCGGTATTCCCAGGCAGAATCTCACTCTGATGATCCGGTTCAAAAGTGATTCCCATGCCTGTGTTTCCAGTCGTTGGACTGTTGGTTCCTGCAATTTCTCCAAAGTTTATATTGGTTTCATCAGCCCCCGCGACATTCACTATAATTGTATCGTCAGTGGTGGATTGATATCCCGTTGGATTGTTGGCAAAGGCCGTGCCACAGTTTTGTGGAACTGGCGTGGTTTCTCCATGAGCTTGATATACCTCATAACTACCATCGACTACACCATTGAAACGGTATTCACCAGATGCTGTCGTCGTCACACTTCGGCAGCTTCCATCAAAGAAGTCGAGCAAAACGACGACCGTATTAGCGATACCTGTCTCGGTAGGATCTAAGTTTTGATTGCTATTGGCATCGATATAAACCTGACCACTAACATTACTTCCTGCTGAATCAATCGTTATTTGATAATCTTCAACTTCACCGTCGCTTCTTTCTCCAGTGGCACTACCCGCATTCAAATTATCCGTGGTAAAGCGCAGTCGTAGAAAGGTTGTTCCTGCTTGAATGTCAAAAGGAATGTTAGACCAAGTCACGATATAATTACTGGCGTTTGTTCCTGCGGGGATAACTAGCGCAGCGGCCTCATCACTATCGAACGTCCCGTTTTGATCAAAATCCAACCAAGCGATTAATCGACCAGGGTTAACCGTTGTGTTGGTCACCTCTACGCTGATGCCATAGTTTCGATCATTGGTGGTTAGCGCTGGCAGGATGAAGAGTGCATCGTCATCGGTACCATCTGCCGAAGCAGACGGACTAGCAAGGCTTCCTGAGTCTCCATCGATGGTTGCACCTAATTGAATATCCGGTGACATCACGTGAGAAGCGTCCCCATAGCTTGCGGGTGCATCAGAATGATCTAGAGGTGGAGCACAGACAACAAACTCGATGCCATCAGCACCAGCACCTTCAACACCAACACCGTCAACATCCAAGGCCAAATCGCTATAGGTTCCGCTAACCATCACGCTGCCCATTGCGGTGAAGCGTGTGCTGTCGGTACCTGATTGTGAAGAAGCGCCTCCCCACACTAGGGTTTCATTCGGCGTACGTTGAATGCTGTTGGCTGTCACTTCAAAATGAGACGTTCCTGCTAACGCCGTAAAGGTAGCGGAGGCATTGGCTGAATTCATGCTGAGCAACGCAGAGTTACTGAGTTGTTGCGGGGTCGCAGCAGAGTTTCCACCATGCCCACCAAGGCGATCGATATGTAACACAGGGTCTTTTACAGGCACATTAAAACTAAAGGTCAACGTACCGGTTTCTGCATCGGTCGCTGCTAGCCCTGTACGACCATCTTCTGGCGAAGTATCCCAAAAGTATACGCTGCTCAGTGAAGCGGCACCGTTTAAGCTAGCATCACTGAACGTTCCGGTCGCATTTAGGGCATCGTTAGGTGAGAAAGACCAAGCAGAATTGCTGCCTGCACTGGCGGTTGCCGTAATGACAACGCCTTGAGCCGTAGTACTTTGATAACCACCGCCTCCGGCCGTCCAAGTACTGCTGCAGGATGCGGGTGAGGCTGAACTTGGCGGTGTTGGATTATTCGCAATGACTATCTGATAATCCTCAACCTCCCCATTACTTGCCGTACCCGTTGGGCTGGCGGCGGCTGCATCCGATGAGAAACGGAAGCGCGCATAAGTGTTACCACCGATGGCACTCAACGGCACATTAACAACCACGATTAAGGTCGTATTGTTACCCGCTACTGCATTGGCAACTTGTTCGCCGGTATCATTAAAATCACCGTCTGCATTCCAATCAATCCAAGCCGAGAGATTACCGTTGCCCGATACCGGAATGTGTAGTGTCACTGTCTCTTCAAGATTGAGACTGGTGCCCTGTAGACCAGTAGATAATCCCGCATTGATAAAGACGCCATCATCATTGGCATCATCTGATGCATCGCCATTAGTGGTGATTGTACCCGTGTCTACATCGGGCACAGTCCCTAGATAAGTCGTACCATCAATGGCATGTGCTGCATCGGCGTAGCCTGGCGCATCACCATAATCCAAGCTGACTAACTCGATGCGGGCAGAAAACTCTGAAGTACCGGAGCCACTAAGGGTGGAAGTCGCGGTAATAGTATCGTTTAAAACCAAGCCAGCGGGTAACGGAATCGTCCATTGGAACGGACTCATGCCAGTGGCCACATTGCCATCGACATCGCTTAACGTGGCACAGTTGATAGGTGTCGTTACGCTGTCTTCACCCACCCCTTCAACAAAAGAGGCAAGATACGTTTCTCCTTCCCCATAATCTTGAGTTAAACCAAACTCATTATCTCCAGCGGCTGCACCGCTACTGGAGGTTGGGGAGGTATCTGCTTCAAACAATTCAATTGTAGAACCTGTTGGCGCACAACCGACTACCGTCAGGTTCCCGCTATCAAGATAAGTTTGGCTGAACTGCGGGAAGTTAAGTAATGCGTTAGGGCCGGTATCGGCATCGTTAGCATCATTGAGGGTGACGTCAGTAGTTGCACCGACTAAATCAATACCCAAGCCGCCATTGGCATAAATACTGTTTCGCGTAATGATCGCATCGGTCGTTCCATCAGCATAGACACCGTCGGAGGTGTTATTTGCAATGGTATTGCTGCCTGGTGCTGTGCCATCTCCAACACTAATACCTGTGCCGTTTAGTATGCGAATACCAAAGCTGTTATTGCCAGCAGCATTACCAGTCGTATCCACACCGATTCGGTTATTTGTTAGTGTTACGGCACGAGTGTTAGCCAGCCAGACACCGTTTTGAGTGTTACCAGACAGTGTATTGCCAGTAACTGAAGCATTAAACGTACCCGTATCACCGCCTGAAATATGCAAACCATGCCCACCGTTACTAACAACAGTCGTTCCATCGATGCCCATTCCCAGTTGGTTATCTTCCACCACTAGGCTTAGGTTGCTACTGTTAATGACGTACAAACCTGAAATCACGTTACCTGAAGACACGTTGTTTCGAACTGTCAACTGTGATCCCACCGCATTAACGTTGGCCGCAAAAATACCGTGCTTGCCATTGGCGAGAGCCGCAAGGCCAGTGACATTAGTACCCATATAATTGGTATCGACGACGATGCCAGCGCCAGTACTAGCAATGAACAGTCCCTGCTCCGTGTTGCCAGACAGCACGTTCATTCCTGCCGCTGTTCCATCACCAACCTGCACGTTTTGTGACGTTGATACGTTCACACCGTTGACCGTATTGGCTGTAGCCGTTGTGCCCGCCGCATCAAGGCCGACGTGGTTACAAACGATCAGCCCATCATCACCCGATAAGTTCACCCCGTGGCGATCATAACCACCGATTGAGAAACCACGAACCGTCGCGTTATTGCCGGTAATAGTGAATCCATCAATCCCCGAACCTACTGCTGTGGCACTACCATCTAGTATTACCTTAAGACTGCGTGGTGAACAGCTCGCACCGTTTTGTGTACTGGCGTCGAGCGCTGTGAAGGCATCTGTCACATCAGTAAAACCAGTGCCTGTCGCGATAGTTGCAACACCACCCGCGGTCATGTCTAACGAACCATGATTCGCAGTACCTGCATATCCAGTACCATCTGGAATCATAAAGATCGACGTTTCCTGACCTGGGTTGATGCCTTGGTTAGGAATATCGGTCAGTTGATTACTGTTTAAAATAAACTGGCCTAAGGAGCCTTGGCCACTGTCGTTGGTGTTGACGATGGTGTCGAAGTTGAAGCCAAAATCGATGCCCGTAATGTCAGCAGCTGCCACTGTAATCGGCGTAACAGATTGTGCCGTATTGCCATTTAATGTGCCGCCACTGTAAACGAAAGTGATAGTGTTTAGCGTAGAAGGGCTGCCACTGTCGTGAGCCACACCATCGCTAACCGCAGGGTTACGACCACCCACTTCGCCAGTCACATCGGTGGTTCCATCGCTGCGGAAAGTTTGCACGGCTAGCTCAGAACCATTTGAGCCTGCTCGTGTTGAGGTAACCGTCTCGCTGACAATGCGTGTGTAATAATCACCCGCAACAACATTACTAAACGAATAGGCACCATCATTGCTACCGTCGTTAGCAGTTGTCGTTGTTGTAACAAGTACACCGGTATTGTCATAAAACTCAACAGTAACACCGTTAATGCCGGCACCTGAAGCTGTCGCCTGATCGCGACCAAGTCCACCGGCATAGTTAATGTCTTCAAAGACAATTCCGGATAGCGTTTGGCCAGCAATAATAGTCAAGGAGTAATCCTCAACCTCACCATCAGGGGCAGAGTTTCGGCTGTTCAAACCACTCTCACTAGACCAGCGGAATCGGGCAAAAGTCTGCGAAGTAACCGCGTCTGCTGGTACATTTACAGAAACGTTAATTGTGCCGCTGTTTCCTGCTGCATATTGAAGATCTGTTGCTATTTGTTCATTAACGCCAAGGAAATCACCGTCACCATTCCAGTCAATCCAAGCTTGTAGATACCCTTCGTTCGCAACCGTTTGATTGATAACAACCGGAATTGTGATACTCGCACCTTGTATTACTGTTGGTATCGATACACCATCATCATCAGCTCCGTCACCATCAGCATTTGGACTTACAATCGAAGTGCTATCTAAATCAATATTGCTACCGAGTCGGATACCTGCAACAAGGTCATGACTCACTTCACCGTAGTCAGTAACGCTACTGCCATCAGGTGCTGTACTGCCATTGACAGGCGCGTCTGAGTAGTCTGAGTCACAAGCTGCTTCAACCACATAAATGTCGTCAACCACAACTTCGTTAGTGGAGGTCCCGTCAGTAGTTCCATCCTGAGTACACCAAGCTGCTCCGGCTAAGTCAACGTGTTGAGGATTACACCAACCGCTACTACTGTCACCAATATGTCCGTAGTTTGCAATGCCAATTGTGGAACTCGTACTGGTAGCAGTGAATTCAATGGCATAACTTATTTCACCCGTTCCACTGGCGGGCGCAAGAAAATGTGCTGATCCGACTGGGGTATCGATTCGCATCATGCCGTTACTGTAAGAACCACTCTCAGGTACCGCAGTAAAATAGAGCCGATAGGTTTTTCCGACCACTGAAGCGAATGTACGTGAAAAGACGACTTCATCTGGGCCCCATGAAGACGCATTGGTCGTCGTTGTACTGGGCGTTGTGTCATCTGGACCTGAGCGAAGTTCAATAGCATTGATGGTACTAGTTAAGCGTCCATCCGTATCAAAATTCAATCCACCCATACTGGTTATTGAAGGGCTAATTCTTCTTACCGTTCCGTTGCCTAGGTAAATCGCCGTGTCGCCAGTGCCTTGCGATTGCGTGCGTGCATAGGTGTCATTTCCACCACCTGTTGTAACCCAATCGCGGACTACAATTGATCCTGGACGATTAGGTCCAACATAAAGGCCATCAGAGAGGTCATCAAAGTTATCTTCAAAAACAACTGCCTGACAAGCCCTGACTGTTTCTCCGACGACTACGCTGACCTGAGGACTTTCAGGAGGGAAAGGTTTAGCGATACTAATCACATGGTCTTCAACTTCACCGGCTCCCGTTGTATCGTTTGTTAGCCTTAATCTTATGAATGTTGTTCCTCTTTCAATATCAGCAGGTAGACTTGCCCAATTTAGCGATACAGTTCCAGTGATACCATTTGCAACAGAAACAGTTGTTTTCTCATCCGCTTCAAACGTTCCGGAATGGTCAAAGTCAATCCAACCTTCTAGCGTTGCAGCATCGCCCGATGAATTTCTGACGGTTATAGGTGTTGAGTAACTCGTGTCTGTATCAATTAGAACTGGGAATAAATTGACTCCCCATTGTGACTGCGGTGCGCCATCTTCTTCTGCACCATCACCAAGCGCACGATAATCATAACTTCCACTGGTTTCACTGTCTGGAGCCGTAGAGCCTAAGTAAATATTGCTATCAAGAGACGCTGATGCTTCACCAAAAGAGATTGGTGCATCACCAAAATCCATCTCAGCGGCTGGCGGGATAGCCGTAAAATTACCTAAACAAATACCAGGTTCACCATCAACAGCGCCCCAAGTTGGATCGCCAAAAACACCACCCTGCGTACTGGTTCCTGCCATACCTTCATCAACAGAATAGTTAACGGCGGTACACAAAGCACCGTTAAGTATGACGGCTCCACCACCACCTCCACCACCCGTACCATGTGCGTACGAGGTGTTGTACTCTGAGCCACCGTCTCCCCCTTGGACTTCAATTAAAGGAAAACCACTTAAACCAGCGTTGACAGAAATGGCGACAGCACCACCGGCTCCACCACCATCTGCACCATTAGAATCATCATTGCTCGCCGTAAGACCATTCGATAGTATTCGCCCGCCGCTGCTAACCAACTGGTTAGCTCGAATAATAACAATACCACCACCGGTTCGCGGTCCACCAACTGCCACTTGGCTAATCTCAGAACCTGATCCACCACCACCACCCATGAACACTCTGTTCATAGGAGAATAATCTAGACCTTGGCCACCCAAGCCTCCAAAGTGACCATCGTTGTCACATAAATCAAGCTCACGACCACCTAAACCACCGGCACCATAGTTA
>CALKXC010000181.1 GCA_938004025.1 uncultured Leucothrix sp.
CTGTTTTTCAGGCCGTTGACAGCATCCCACTCTTGTCCGAGTGCTGTTCTAGACACTAAATGCCGCGCATCTGAAAAATCGAGCCTTTGCATTAACTTCCCTACCAAGTTCTGCTTACGTTTAACGTATAAAGTAATTGTATTTTTAATTATCTCTATCTAAATAGAGTTTGTCCCTAGAACGACCGAAGTGTCAGAAGAAGTTAAATTACTTCTTTATTTTAGAAAGGTTTCTCTACATGTCTACTTGTGCTTGGCAGCGGTAGGTAAGAGATATCCTCTATCGTCGATCGTATAGGCATAGTCGCCCCCGACTCAACAGAATATAATCACATATCTATTATGAATTCAAGTTACATAGACGAGTTAGAAGAGCGTCTTGCGAATTTTTCGCAAGATTGGGAAGAGGCATTAAAGAAGAGGGTAATGCTCTGGAGAGTACGATTATTGGTCGGTATTGTATTGTCTCTCGTGTTGCCTCTGTTATTTCCACGCCTTTATTGGCTGTGGTTAGTAGTGATGGGGTTGTCAGCAGGTTCATTATTTGCATTACTAAAGTGTAATGCTGATATGAAAAAACATGTTAATGCTTGTCGCGAACACATTAGAAATGCTCGATTACATGGCAATTGTCAAAATTAAGCCCAGACGACTGGGGGATTTCTGTAAATATTAATGGTGTAGTCCTAACCTAAGTATGGGTATAATCCGCGCCAATTATAAGTTTAGAGAAAAAGTCGTGATTGAAAACTTAAGAAACATTGCCATCATCGCTCACGTTGATCATGGTAAGACCACGTTGGTTGACAAGCTACTACAGCAATCAGGCACTTTGGGAGATCGCGCAGAAGTTGTAGAGCGCATGATGGACTCAAATGACCTTGAGAAAGAACGTGGTATCACGATCCTTTCAAAGAACACAGCGCTGCGTTGGAAAGATTACCGAATTAATATCGTAGACACACCGGGACACGCCGATTTTGGTGGTGAGGTGGAGCGCGTGCTATCAATGGTTGATTCTGTGTTGTTGCTGGTTGATGCTGTTGATGGGCCAATGCCTCAAACTCGCTTTGTGACCCAAAAAGCTTTTGCAATGGGCTTCAAGCCAATTGTGGTGATCAACAAAATTGACCGCCCTGGTGCCCGCCCTGATTGGGTGCTAGATCAGACGTTCGAATTGTTTGATAATCTTGGTGCAACCGACGAGCAATTGGATTTTCCTGTTGTGTATGCTTCAGCATTAAACGGCTATGCCGGTTTGGATGCAGACGTGTCAGACGGCGATATGACGCCACTGCTTCAGGCTGTTATTGATAACGTATCACATCCTGATGTTGATCCTGACGCGCCGTTCCAGTTACAGGTGAGTTCGCTAGACTATAACTCTTATGTTGGTTTGATCGGCATTGGTCGTATAAAGCAGGGTAAAGTTAAAAAGAACACAGTGGTAAAAGTTATCGATGATCAAGGCAAGATTCGTAACGGTCGTGTATTGCAGCCATTAGGGTTCAATGGTCTTGATCGTGTTGAAGTAGATCAGGCGCAGGCGGGTGACATCATCGCCTTTACAGGTATGGATAAGCTGAATATCTCAGACACTTTATGTGATCCTGAACATGTACATGCACTGCCAGCATTGTCTGTTGATGAGCCAACGGTCAGTATGACATTTAGTGTTAACAACTCTCCGTTTGCTGGTAAAGAAGGTAAGTATGTAACTTCTCGTAATATCAATGATCGCTTGCAAGAAGAGTTGCTGCACAATGTTGCGCTTCGTGTTGATCCTACGGAAGATCCTGAGAAATTTAAAGTATCAGGACGTGGAGAGCTGCACCTAGGTATATTGATTGAAACAATGCGTCGCGAAGGTTTTGAGTTGTCGGTGTCGCGTCCAGAAGTGGTTGTTAGAGGTGAGGGCGATAATCGCGAAGAGCCTTACGAGTCATTAACTGTCGATGTCGAAGAGCAGCATCAAGGTTCGATCATGGAGAAGCTCGGTGAGCGTCGCGGTGATCTTAAAAATATGGTCCCAGACGGTAAAGGGCGTATTCGTCTTGAATACATTATTCCTTCTCGTGGCTTAATTGGCTTCCAGACCGAGTTTATGACATTAACGTCCGGAACTGGTTTGCTTTACCATACGTTTGAGCATTATGGTCCTTACCGTAATGAGAAAATCGGTCAGCGTATTAACGGTGTATTGGTGTCTAGCGCTTCAGGTAAGGCTTTGGCTTACGCGCTGTTCAACTTGCAGGAACGTGGAAAATTATTCTTAGGTCATGCTGAAGCTGTTTATGAGGGGCAGATCTTAGGAATTCACAGTCGCAACAGTGATTTGGTTGTTAATCCTACTAAAGCTAAGCAGTTGAATAACATCCGTGCTGCCGGTACTGATGAGAACTTGATCTTAGTTCGTCCAATTCGCTTTACTTTGGAGCAAGCACTTGAGTTTATAGATGACGATGAGCTTGTGGAGGTGACGCCGTTGAGTATTCGAATTCGTAAGCGCCACCTTACTGAGAATGAGCGAAAGCGTATGTCTCGCGGTATGGCTTCTTAAGTTAGATTAGATGTATAGAGAAAAGGGAGCATTTGCTCCCTTTTTTATGGCTTAATTATGTCGTCTCGCATCAAATACGTTGTTCATCTGAGAAATTTTGTCGAGTAGCTCGGAAAGCTGCGTGACATTTCGAATCTGAATGCTAATTGTCAGGTATGAAGTCAAATCGGTTGACCCGCGGCGAGTTGAAATATTCGTCACATTAACCTGTTCTTTTGCAAGAACTCCCGCAACATCTCTGAGTAAGCCTGGTTGATTAAGGCCATGTATTTGGATGTCGACTTTGTAACTACTGTCTTCTTCTCCCCAGTCAGCTTCTACTAGTCTAACCACCTGCTCCGAAGTAAGATTCTCTTCACGAATATTCGGGCAATCTGTTCGATGAATCGCA
>CALKXC010000182.1 GCA_938004025.1 uncultured Leucothrix sp.
GTCGATACCCTCCGATCTTTTCGTGAAGAACTGGGCGATAAAGAGCCACTGGCTCTAATAATTGGCATGGATGCCTTTCTGAGTTTTACAAAATGGCATGATTGGCAGACTATCATTACACTTGCGCATCTAGTAGTTACGAGCAGACCCGATTATACTGCGCAGCCATTGCAAGACTGGGCACAGTCGATGCATACGGAAAATAAGCTGAAGCTGAGTACAAAGCCGGGCGGTTATTTATACTTTATAACCACGACGGCGCTTTCAATTTCGGCAACCGACATCAGGCGACAGCGGCACGAAGGACGAAGCATTCGTTACTTAGTTCCCAATGCCGTCTATGATTACATTCAGCAACATAATTTATATAGAAAACCATAATGGAATTAGAACAGCAAGTAGAACTAGTACGCGATGCTTTAGATGAAATGAAAGCGACGGATATCCAAGTGATTGATATTCAAGGCAAGTCATCAATGACGGATTTCGTGATACTTGCCTCAGGCACTTCTACCCGACACGTAAAATCAATTGCTAACAATGTTCAAGTTAGAGTCAAAGAGGCTGGCGAAGAGCCTTTGGGCTCAGAAGGTGAGCGTGAAGGTGAGTGGTGCTTAGTCGATCTTAACTCAGTAATCGTGCATATCATGCTGCCTGAAGTTAGAGATTTTTACCGACTCGAGAAGATCTGGGAGCGTCCAGAAGCTGTGGAAAAAGTTGAGGCCGTGAGAACGGCAGATCAGGAATAACTCCTGAATGCAGATTTTTCTGCTAGCGGTAGGCACTCGGATGCCAGCTTGGGTTAAGCAGGGATACGATGAATATGCCCAACGCATGCCGCCGCATTGCAAAATAATTCTGAAAGAGATCTTGCCAGAAAAACGCGGTAAAAATGTTAAGGCATCTGATCTCCAACAGCGTGAAGCTGAGAAAATTCGTCAGGCTCTGCCGCCTAAATGCCACTTAGTTGCTTTAGACGGTTTGGGGAAAATCTGGAGCACTGAAAAGCTAGCAGAGCGGCTTGAGGACTGGATGATGCAGGGGCCGGATGTGGCGCTCATTATTGGTGGCCCGGATGGACTTACTCAAGAATTAATCGCTTCTGCAAATGAACATTGGTCGTTGTCGAATCTTACGTTTCCACATCCAATGGTCCGTGTCATTGTGGCGGAACAACTGTATCGCGCTTGGACAATCACTGAGAACCATCCCTATCACCGTGCAGGATAACGTCTTGAATGAATCTATTTCACCTCTAGTGCTTGCCTCTGCTTCGCCACGTCGAGTAGCGCTTTTGCAGCAAATCGGTATTTCGCCGATTGTTCATCCGGTCGATATTGATGAAACCCCGACTGCAAACGAATTAGTGACTGATCTAGTGGTTCGTCTTGCTAGAGAAAAAGCCCAGCAAGGTGCATTAGAAACGGGTGGTGAGCACCCAGTGATTGGCTCAGACACGGTTGGGTTAATTGACGGAAAAGTTCTCTTAAAACCGGTCGATTTTGCTGATGCTGAAGCGATGCTTCTCAATATGTCGAATCGCTGGCATGAGATTCATACCGCGGTTGCTTTAATTTACCAAGGACAGTGCCACGAAGTCACGGCAGTAAGCCGCGTTAAGTTTCGTGAGTTAAGCTGCGATGAAATTAGTGAATATTGGCAAAGTGGCGAGCCTCAAGATAAAGCGGGCGCTTATGCTGTACAAGGTTTAGCCGCTGTTTTTATTGAACGTATCGAGGGTTCATACTCTGGTATCATGGGATTGCCGCTGTTTGAAACAGCTCAACTAATGCGTGAGGTTGGTTTGTCTTATACTAACAATAAGAGTGCTGAAGCATGAGCGCAGAAATATTAATTAACGTCACACCGCAAGAATGCCGTGTTGCGTTGACTGAAAATGGCTCCTTAGAAGAGATTATGGTTGAACGCAATGCGCATCAGGGCATTGTCGGCAATATTTACTACGGCCAAGTCAGCCGTGTGTTGCCGGGCATGGAAGCTGCATTTATCGAGATAGGTCAGCAAAAAGCAGCCTTTTTACACGCTTCTGACTTATCGACGCAGCAAAAAGGTGTCCTCATGGGGGACTCTTTGCCTGAAGCGTTACCGCCGCCAAAGATTAATCAGATCTTGCAAGAAGGTAGTCGAGTCATGGTGCAGGTGGTGAAAGACCCACTCGGTACTAAAGGCGCCAGGCTGACGACTTATGTCACGATACCCTCGCGTTACATGGTGCTGATGCCAGATACACCGACCATTGGTGTTTCCAGCAAGATCGAATCCGAAGAGGAGCGGGCGCGTTTGAAAGCGTTGGTTTCTCAGGTGTGCGAAGAGGAGGAGCTTCCGTTTGGCTTTATTGTGCGCACGGTTGCTGAAGGCGTGAGTGAAGAGGCGCTACGTGCGGACATGCGTTACTTAGGAAGAGTGTGGGCCAAGGTCACACAACGGGCAAAAGAATCAAAAAAAGTGGCTCAGTTATACTCTGACATTCCACTTGCTAAGCGCATTCTAAGAGATGCTGTGAGCGAAGATGTCGGAAAAATTTTGGTAGACTCTAGAGAAACGGTGGCTGCGTTAATCGATTTTTGCCAGTCTTACATTCCTGAACTGGAAACAAAAATCGAGCATTATCCAGGCGCACGCCCTATATTTGACTTACACGGCGTCGAAGATGATATTCAAAAAGCGTTAAACCGTAAGGTGCTGTTAAAATCGGGGGGCTACCTGATTATTGACCAAACCGAAGCAATGACCACCATTGATGTGAATACTGGGGGTTACGTTGGGCATCGAAATTTAGAAGAAACAATATTTAAAACAAATTTAGAAGCGGCTCAAGGTATTGCTAAGCAGATACGCCTTAGAAATCTTGGTGGCATTATTATTTTAGATTTCATTGATATGGGCACTGAAGCGCACAAAGCGGAAGTGATTCAGTCCTTAGAAAATGCGTTGCAGCGAGATAGTGCGAAAACGGCGGTGAGTGGTGTTTCCTCACTGGGTTTGGTTGAAATGACCCGCAAACGTACTCGAGAGAGTTTATTGCAAACCTTATGCGAACCTTGCTCCGTATGTAATGGTAGAGGTTTTGTGAAAACGTCAGTCACTGTTTGTTATGAAATTTTTAGAGAGTTATCACGCGAGTCTCGCCAGTTTAATGCCAGAGAGCTGTTGGTTTTAGCTTCGTCTGATGTGATTGATTTGTTTTTAGACGAAGAGTCTGAGAGCCTAGCGGAGCTTCAAGAGTTCATCAATACACCTATTCGTTTTCAGGTGGAATCGCTCTACACGCAAGAGCAGTTTGATGTTGTGCTGCTTTAACCCCATTGTTACATCAATGGTGACCCAATACTAAGTGCGCAAGCACCAAGGTTAAAACTATGAATCTAATGGACATTGCTGAAGCGAGTTTACTCACGCCTTATGAGTTGGATACGAATAAGCTCGATCATGTATTTGACCATTTAGTTGGTCCTAAAACAGATCTGGCAGATTTATATTTCCAGTCTAAACGCTCTGAAGGCTGGGTGCTTGAGGATAGCATTATCAAATCGGGCTCTTACAATATCAGTCAGGGGGTTGGTGTTCGCGCAGTGAGTGGCGAAAAGAGCGGCTTTGCTTATTCTGATGAAATTAGTATGGATGCATTACTAGCCTCTGCAAAGTCAGCCTCAGCCATCAGTAAAGCGGGTCAAAATGGGCGAATTAAGAGCTGGGAAAGGCAGACAGCTTATACCGCGCTCTACAGTCCTGAAAACCCACTAGACACACTGACCGAGTCCGAAAAGATTGAATTGTTGCGCCTAGCAGATAAGACCGCACGTTCCGCAAGCCCTTATGTCGAGCAGGTGATTGCCAATATCGTTGCAGTGCATGAAACGATTTTAGTCGCAGATCAAAACGGTCATATGAGTGCAGATGTGCGCCCTTTAGTGCGAATGAGTGTTACGGTCATTATCGAAAAAGATGGCAAGCGTGAAAGTGCGGGTTGTGGGGGTGGTGGACGATTTAGCTTAACTTATTTTACCGAAGCTGATCGAATAAAGGGCTATGTGAATGAGGCGGTTCGACAGGCATTGCTCAAGCTGGAAGCCGTGGATGCGCCAATGGGTGAGCAAGTGGTTGTACTCGGTAATGGCTGGCCTGGTGTGTTGTTACATGAGGCTGTTGGGCATGGCTTAGAAGGTGATTTTAATCGCAAAGGAACCTCAGCATTTAGTGGGCGTATTGGTGAGCAGGTTGCGTCTAAAGGCGTAACGGTCGTTGATAATGGCACTATGCAAGACAGAAGGGGCTCGTTAACGATTGATGATGAAGGGGTGCCAACACAATGCACCACTTTAATCGAAGACGGTGTATTGAAAGGTTACATGCAAGATAAAATGAATGCCGGTTTGATGGGTGAGAAATCAACGGGTAATGGTCGTCGCGAATCTTACGATAGTTTGCCAATGCCGCGTATGACGAATACCTATATGTTAGCCGGTGAGCATGATCCGCAAGAGATTTTAAGCTCGGTTAAAAATGGGCTTTACGCGGTCAATTTTGGTGGTGGGCAGGTTGATATCACTTCGGGCAAGTTTGTTTTCTCAGCATCTGAAGCTTATCTAGTCGAAGATGGCAAAGTGACTCGCCCTGTAAAAGGCGCCACCTTAATCGGTAATGGCCCAGACATCATGAATCGCATCAGTATGATTGGCAATGACCTAGCTTTGGATGATGGGATTGGGGTTTGCGGTAAAGCAGGCCAAAGCGTTCCTGTTGGTGTGGGTCAGCCGACCTTGCGAATTGATGGTTTAACAGTTGGCGGGACGGCGGCTTAATGATGACTATTCAAACGAGTAAAGAAGAACTGATCGCTTTGTCACAGTTTGCTTTAGCTGAAGCTAAGAAGCAGGGTGCAAGCAGTGCTGAAGTCGGTATTAGCCGAGGTGATGGTTTATCTGTCGATGTCAGGATGGCTGAAATCGACAAGCTTGAATATCACCGTGATCAGGGCTTGGGGTTGACCGTCTATTTTGATAATGCTCAGGGTGCTGCAAGCACCGGTGATTTATCTGAAGGTGCCATTCGAGACGCGGTGCGCGCGGCTTGTAATATCGCTAAATATACCTCTGAGGATGATTGTTTAGGTTTGGCTGATGCCGAACTAATGGCGACAGAATTCCCAGAATTAGATTTGTATCACCCTTGGGAGTTATCCGCTGAAGAGGCGATTGAAACGGCAATTCGCTGTGAAAACGCAGCGCGAGAGTATGACCCACGCATAACTAACAGCGATGGCGCAGGAATCAGTACCTACAGCGGTTTTAATGCTTACGCGAATAGCCATGGTTTTGCAGCCGTTAAAGCGAGTAGCTCCCATTCGCTAAGTTGCTCAGTTATCGCCAACGAGGCAAGTGGCGAGGGCATGCAGCGAGATCATTGGTACACCAGCTCAAGATTAGCGACTAAGCTTGATAGCGCCGAATCAGTTGGTCGTACTTCAGCAGAGAAAACATTGGAGCGCTTAAATGCTCAAAAGCTAAGCAGTCGGGAAGCGCCCGTCATGTTTATCCCTCAGCTTGCGAGCGGCTTATTAAGCCATTACAAATCGGCCGTGGGAGGTGGTTCTCTCTATCGTAAAGCCAGCTTTCTAGTAGACTCTTTAGATACGAAAGTTTTTCCAGAGTTTATGCGCTTGTATGAGCAACCTTTTATTCCTCAAGGCGCTCGTAGCGCAGCTTATGATGGTGAAGGTGTTGCAACTCGAGAGCGTGACATTGTCACCGATGGCGTCGTTCAGACTTACCTTCTAGGTAGTTATTCGGCTCGTAAGATGGGCTTGCAAACGACTGGTCACGCTAGTGGTGTTCATAACTTAACGGCTGACTCAACAGGGCAAAGTTATGAAGAGATGCTTGCGCTAATGGATACAGGTTTATTGTTAACCGGGTTAATTGGCAGTGGTATTAATGGTATTACAGGCGATTACTCTCGTGGGGCAACCGGCTTTTGGGTAAAGGGTGGCGTGATTCAATATCCTGTTGAAGAGATTACCATTGCAGGTAATTTGAAGGAAATGTTTGCCAATATCGTAGCAGTAGGCAATGATTGGGACGATCGAATCAGCACTCGTACGGGCTCAATATTGCTTGAAAAGATGATGATTTCCGGTGAGTAGTGAGATTTTGGTACATTAATTAATGGGTTTGCAGGGGGCTGCTTGGACAAGATTTGGTTGAAACAGTATCCAGAAGGGATGCCTGCAGAGATTGATCTGAGTGAATACTCTTCCCTTGCGGACCTGATGCGCCGAAGCACCTTGAGATATGCCGACAGTCCAGCTTTTATAAGCTACAGGCGCTCACTTAGTTTTAACCATCTCGAACGACTCAGCCGCAACATGGCAGCGTATTTGGTTAATGATCTAGGTCTAAAGAAAGGCGATCGAATCGCTTTGTTGTTGCCAAACATCTTCCAATACCCTGTGGCCTTCTTCGCAGCTATCAGGGCAGGTCTTGTTGTCGTCAACCTAGACCCACTCTCCACTCAAAGTGAGCTTCGTTACCAGCTGTGTGATTCAGATTGCAGAGCGATTGTGGTGATAGAAGACTGCGCTCGTAAGTTATCTAAGGTTATTGATCGAACTAATCTAGAGTTTGTTATTACCACCCAGCTTGCAGATTTGCTAGGTGGCGCTAAAAGAACCGCTTACAATTTCCAGCATAAATGGCTCTCAGGGCGAGTGCCAACATACTCACTTAAATCATCCATTAGTTTTAATAAGACTATTAGACCAATCTCCAGCGAAGTGTCTTATGGTGATCCAGTCATCTATCAAGATGATTTAGCGCTATTGCAGTACACCAGTGGTACCGAAGGCGTTCCTAAAGCGGTGATGCTTAGCCACAAGAACCTGTTAGCGAATGTCTTGCAAGGTTCGGTCTGGAGCGGTGCTGACTTGATAGCCGGTGAAGAAGTCGTTGTTTCAGCACTGCCTTATTGTCATATATTTGGCCTTACAGCTAATTTATTGTTTCCGCTTAAGCTAGGTGCAAAAAACTTATTGCTTGCAGATGGGAGAGATTATGACGCTTTTGTGAAGCTCATAGCAAAACACTCAGTAACAGTGTTAGTTGGGGTCAGTACGCTTTTTAACGAGCTACTTAAAACTAAAGGGTTTGATCGGTTAGATTTTAGCAGCCTGAAACTATCATTAGCAGGCGGCATGGAACTTCACAAATCGATTGCACGTGACTGGTCGCAAGTCACTGGAGTTCCGATTATAGAATGCTACGGAATGACGGAAGCTTCCCCAGCAATCGCGGCTAACCCATTAAACTTGTTAAAATACAGTGGCTATATAGGTTTGCCGTTGCCGTCGACAGAAGTTTCAATTCGGGACCTTCGAGGTAACCCCTTAGCGCCAGGTAATCCTGGGGAGCTTTGGGTAAGAGGTCCGCAAGTCATGAAAGGGTATTGGAAAGAGCGCGATCAGGCGAGCTCGATTATCAATGCTGAAGGCTGGCTTAGAACGGGTGATGTCGCACTCATGATGGAGTCGGGTTTCATTAAGCTCATCGAGAGAATCAAAGACATAATCAATGTCTCTGGATTCGTAATTTATCCTAGCGAAATTGAAACGGTCGTTAAGATGCACAATAATGTAGAAGATGCGGGTGTTATCGGGGTTCCCGATCAACGTTCAGGGCAAGCGGTTAAGTTATTCGTTGTTTGCAAAGATGGCAGTAACGATGACGCTGAGTTGTTCGAGCACTGTAAGGCCAAGCTGAGTGCTTACAAGTGCCCTAAAACGATTGAGTTTGTCGAGCGTATCCCAAGACAAAAGTCGGGTCGCTTGTTACGCCGTGAGCTCCGTAAAGCCATTTGCTAAAACTTGTTTTGGTTTTGTTACCACCGCGTTATTGGCATCCCCTTTATAATAAGCATCTTTAAATGACATCATGTCATAGTCGCGAATTAGCTTTCTTAGCTTTTCCGGTACGCCACTTCTGCCAGCAAACTGGGTTGCACGCCATTTCAGAGGTAGCGATCCATAAGTAGCTTTAACGAAATCTAATTCTGCCGCGTCAACTTCATAGGGGTGCATATAAAAAACAGAGGATTCTGGTAAATCTTGACTGAGCTTTCGAGTCATTGAGTAAGGTGATAAGCGGAAATAACCACCGCCAAAGTAGGGCAGTTTATAGTCTCGTACTTTGATATAACTGAGGTAGTACTCGTCAATACCGTAATCTTTAAACACACTCAAGTCGTACTTTTTTTCGATACCATATTTGAGCGCTTTCATTGGAAATAACGATGAGTCATAGCGAATTCCGTGAGCGACTAGCGCTTCACAAAATGCCGGAAACAAGTGCTCGCGTATAGAAAAATTTGGTGCGCGAAACCCAATCACTTTTTGCCCCGACGCATCTTCAAGCAGCTTGACAGATTTGCCAATGTCTTCGAGCATTTCTTTGGGGCTCATAGCGTAAATGTTTTTATGATCATATCCGTGGGATGCCACTTCGTGACCTTCATCCGCCATCCGTTTTATGAGCTCAGGGAATTTCTCTGCGACATTGCCTAAAGTGAAAAAAGTAGCTTTAGTCTCATTTTCAGCAAGTATGTCCATTACTTGATGTGTGCTGTTTAGCACTCGCTCGGTAACTGGGTTCTTTCGGTTTAATACAGACTGAGACCAGTCTTCAACATCGACAGTAAATATCACAATTAACTCATTATTGTTATAAATTATTGAGTTAAGCATGCTACGCGCGAACAGGTTTGTCCTGTTGTTTGGGTACTAGCGGGTCAGAATCCGATGAATGGTAAAGCATTATGAGGCGGTATATCAGTTGAAGTGCTTTGTGAAGTTCAAACAAAAAAGCCTTTGTAATCTGTTGCTTACAAAGGCTTCTTAGTGTGCTTGATTGTTTCGCGATGGTCGGGACGGTAGGATTTGAACCTACGACCCCCACAACCCCATTGTGGTGCGCTACCAAGCTGCGCTACGCCCCGTCACGAAGCGCGTTAGGATACCAGCACAGCCAAAAAAAACAAACTATTAATCCATGTTTATGGGGTTGCGCCTTATAAAATTTCAAATGGTGATAAGCTATCGTTTTAAAGTGATTACTAACGGTAAATACGTGTCAGAAAATCCATTAAGCGAAGAGGAGATAGTCCGCAGAAGACCAGTCTGGTTAGCGCTTTCTGAGCTATGGCTAGATACGGAGCTGACAGATGTTGATATCAATCACATCGCTACTAAGATGGTTGAGAGTGGTTATTCATTGTCTGAGCTAAGGGTTATTTGCGACAGCGAAATTGCGCCCGTGGTTTACAGTAATCTTCGATCACCTGCCGGAGCTTGGGATGGTTTTGATGAGCATTGGTTGATTGAACAAATCCTTGCTCAAATGAATAAGCCGAATCGTTGGCAAGATGCTTTGCTGGATCCAATACGCCGTATATTTACTCAAACTAATCATCTAAGCGAATCTCAGTGGCCATTACTCATTTTGAAATATCGAGAGATTAAACGTGCCCAACACATGATTGAGTTATAGTAGCGGTGCTTGTATTAACTATGCGATAAACTCTATGCTCAATCAGAATCAGCCTGCTGAAAAGCTTAAATTGTCACGGCGTAACGTTCCTGAGAATATTTCACCATTAGAAGGTTATTCCGCTCTATTGCAACGTATTGTATCTAGTCGAGGAGTAACAGAAGCTTCCGAACTGTCTAGTGCGCTGAGTGACTTACAGCCGGTTGGCACCTTGATGGGTGTGAAAGAGGCAACGTCTAGGTTAACAGAGGCCTTAGAACAGCAGCAACGAGTGTTGATCGTAGGTGACTTTGATGCAGACGGCGCTACTGCTACAGCGTTATCAGTCAGATCGTTAAGGAGTTTTGGTTTTGAGCATGTCGACTATATCGTGCCCAATCGTTTTGAATATGGTTATGGCTTAACTCCAGAAATTATTGATGTAGCCGCGCCTTACTCACCGCAATTAATTATTACCGTGGATAACGGCATTTCCAGTGTAGAGGGAGTCGACTACGCCGCCTCACTAGGTATCGATGTCATAATCACTGATCACCATTTGCCGGGTAATCAAGTACCTGCTGCAGTGGCAATAGTGAATCCAAATCAGGTTGGCGATAATTTCGGTTCAAAGAATCTAGCAGGCGTTGGAGTCGTTTTTTATCTCATGCTGGCATTCAAGCAAGCACTCATTAAGTCCGATTACTTCGCGCAGAAAAAGCTTCCAGTGCCCAATTTAGTTCAATGGTTAGATTTGGTGGCCTTAGGGACCGTAGCAGATGTCGTTATATTAGACCGTAACAATCGAATTTTAGTTGAGCAGGGCTTACGTCGCATACGAAGCGGTCGTTGCAGTCAGGGGATTCTGGCGCTGCTAAGTATTGGCAAAAAGGATTATAAACAGACGTGTAGTCAAGACTTAGGTTTTGTCTGCGGACCGCGCTTAAATGCAGCAGGGCGGTTAGACGATATGTCGTTGGGTATTGAGTGTTTGTTGACCGACTCGGTGTCTACGGCATACGAGTATGCCGCTGAGCTCGATACAATGAATCGTACCCGCCGCGAACTTGAATCAGGTATGAAAGAAAGTGCCTTGTCTCAGCTAGATAGCATACTGCTAGATCCAGACTCATTGCCGCCAATCATCTGCCTCTACCATGAGGATTGGCATCAAGGGATTGTCGGTATCATCGCGGCTAGAATACGTGAACGTTATTACCGCCCCTGCCTAATTTTTGCCCCAGGCACGCAGGGTGAAATTAAAGGGTCGGGTCGCTCAATACCCGGTGTTCACATGCGAGATGTCATTGATCGTGTTGCAACGCTTCACCCGGGGCTTGTAGAGAAGTTTGGTGGTCATGCAATGGCTGCAGGCTTAAGTATTCGCAAAGAAGATTTCGAACAGCTCAAGTCGGCAACGGTTGCAGTTGTTGAAGGACTGACCGATGCGAACTTATTCAAAGAAGAAATTTTAACCGATGGAGCTTTAGCGCAGTCTGATTACTCTCTTGATGTAGCGAAAGAGCTTGCGCAAGTCATTCCATGGGGGCAGGGGTTTCCGGCACCAGTGTTTGATGATGAATTTCAAGTAGTCGCAAGGCGCGAGCTAAAGCAGGCACATCTAAAACTAAAGCTTAAACCCAAAGGCCAACAATCAGTGATCGATGCCATTGCGTTTAACGTAGATATGGAAAAGTGGCCACCGATTGGTGGTAAAGCGCATCTGTTATATCAACTGTCGATAAATGAATATAACGGTGTTAGGTCGCTGCAGCTAATGGTGCAGCGCCTAATTGAATGAAGCGGTCGCTTTTAATTGTTAACGAGAACGGATCGCAGTTAACACGCCGCCTTTACCGAATGCATAGACAACGTCGCCGCTTTTAACGACTGGAATGTGATATCCAGCAGGATCACCCGTAATTCTTGCAGTAAATAGACCGCTTTGGGTGTCAATCCAATGAAGATTTCCTTGCTTGTCACCAATTACCGCATGGCTGCCACTGGAGGTTAGCGTTGGGGTTGTCGGCTGTCGGTTTTCCAAATCATCTTGGCTCCAGACGCTCTTACCATCTAACGGTTGAATCTTCCAGATGTGACCCTTTTCATCCGCACTAAATACGTTATTCGCATTAGCATCAGCCCCAGTGATTGATGAGAATACCTTAGCCCATCCAACCTTGCCGTTGCCCATATTCACACCAACCATTCGGCCGTTGTTATTACTCGCAAATAGCGCATTGCCTAATGGCTTTAAGCGTCCATCAATATCAACTAGCTGATCTAGCTCAGAGCTGCCTTTAGGTACTGAAAGCGTGACTTCCCAGATTGGCTTTCCAGAATTTAGGTCGTATGCGGCAAGCTTGCCGTTGTCAAAACCAGCGATAACGCCTTTATCAACAACGATAGGAACGCTTGCGCCATAGAATGAAAGCTGTGGTGTGCGCTGTTGGCGTTGCCAAACCACTTCACCATTAGAGCTATTTAGACCGTGAAGCTTACCGTCGATGGTGCGAAATACAACCCGACCTTGAGAAGCAGAGGAGACCGCTAGAACTTCAGTGCCTAACCCCGCCACCCATTTGTTTTTGCCGGTTTTAGCATCGATAGCAACCGCGTTACCATCGCGCGTTCCAGCAAACACAGTTGTCTCATCACCATTGATACCACCACTAATTAACTGGCCTACTGGATTGCTCCAGATCGCAGCACCGGTGGTTTTATTCCATGCAGATAAAGTAACGCCGTTAGCCGTATAAATGGCGGTGTTGTTGATAAAGGGGCGAATCTTAACGTTGCTAATATTCTCCCCTGTATTAACCTGCCACAATGTTTGCGCGTTGACATTCTTAGCAATGGTTTTCAAGGGCTTAACAATGGGCGCGACGTATACGTTTTGACCAAACAATTGACTACCCGGTATGGATTGCCCGCTACAGCCTGCGACTGCGAGACTAAATGAAACAATCAATACACTATTTAAGACATAGGGGGGTAGTCTGGTATTCACGTATTACGCTCCTTTACCTAAGTTGTCACGCTTCATTTTAAGGTATCTAGCTGGATTAGACCCAGCGCTCAAAATGGCTTTATCATAAGCCTCGCGTGCTTTTTGCAAATCCTTTTTAGCGACGTATAAGTCGCCTCGCAACTCTTCTACTAACGAAGTGTAAGCGACGGCAAGTTTGGTATCCAGTAAAGTTTCTGCATCGCTTAATTTTCCTTCAGCGATATAAAGACGTGCCAAGCGCAATTTGGCGATGTCTGCGACACTACTGTCTTTGCCTTCAATGGCAACTTTCAACGAAGCGATTGCTGTCGCTGGGTCTTCTTGACTAGCTTCAGACGCAGCCGCCAACGAAGCCAAAGCAGCATAAGGCGTTGAACTGAAGTCTTCAGCGACTGCTTGAAGCGCTTTTACCTTGTCAGATTCCGCTTCGATAGCAATGTTTAGCTGCTGAGAAGCAGCAGCTGCTTGATCTTTTTGGTGTTGTTGCCAGTATTGCCAGCCAAATACACCCGCTAGTGCAATGGCAATGCCCGCGCCAATAGAGGTGCCGTTTTCACGCCACCACTTTTTTATCTGTTCCGCCCGTTCGTCGTCACTAATTAACTCATCAGCCATTAGGTTTGTCCTGTAAATATTGTTGTTTGTAAGTGATCTTTTAATGCTTCTTGCGCCACTTGAATTTGTGGCTCAGCGTTGCGCAAGGGCTTTAGAATGACATTATTCTCAGTCAGCTCATTATCACCTAAGATAATAGCAAACTTTGCACCAGATTTATCAGCTCGTTTCATTTGTGATTTGAAACTGCCCCCAGAGGCATTATTGACAATACGCAGCCCTGGTAATTCATCTCGTAATGTTTCAGTCAGCTTTAAGCCGGTGTTTTCTGCCGCTTCACCTTGCATCACCATGTAAATATCAGGTGAATGAGTCGGTGTTTCAATCGCCTGCTCTTCTAATAGCAGCACAATACGCTCAAGTCCCATCGCAAAGCCTAATCCAGGCGTTGCTTTTCCGCCGAGCTGTTCAACCAAACCGTCATAGCGTCCGCCCGCGCAAATAGTGCCTTGAGTACCAAGCTCAGTTGTGACCCACTCAAATACAGTGCGGCAGTAGTAATCAAGACCACGAACGAGGCGAGTGTTGATTACAAAAGGAATGCCCATTTCGGTGAGTAATAGCTTGAGTCGCTCAAAATGTTCTTCTGATTCAGCATCAAGGTGATCTAAAAGCTGTGGAGCCGCTTTAATGATATCGGCGATGTCAGGATTTTTACTATCCAATACGCGTAATGGATTGGTGAGCAGGCGACGCTTTGACTCTTCATCAAGCTTATCTTCATGATCCTTTAAGTAGCTAACCAGAACTTCACGGTATTTATTGCGCGCTTCGTTGCTGCCCAAAGAGTTTAATTGTAACTCGACATTTTTTAGGCCTAGGCGCTTCCAGAGTCGTGCAGAGACAGCGATAACTTCGGCGTCAATATCTGGTCCAGGAATACCAAAGGTCTCAATGCCGGCTTGATAAAACTGGCGATAGCGTCCTTTCTGTGGGCGCTCATGCCTGAACATCGGCCCGATGTACCAAATTCTTTGCTGCTGGTTATAAAGTAAACCATTTTGAATGCCCGCTCTAACACAGCTTGCTGTGCATTCCGGCCGCATAGAAAGGCTGTCACCGTTTCTATCTTCAAAGGTATACATTTCCTTTTCAACAATATCGGTTACTTCGCCAATGGAACGGCTAAACAGCTTCGTTGATTCTAGTACCGGCGTACGGAGTTCTTTGTAGCCATACTGAATAAATAATTCGCGTAGGGTGCCTTCAAGATAGTTCCAGACTGGGGATTGATCAGGAAGGATGTCATGCATCCCTCTGATCGATTGAATTACTTTTGACATGGGTTTTCGGTTAACTGTTTAGATTATTCAATAGTGAAATTGGCAACACTGCCGCGAATGAAAGGGGTCAAGTCAAAAGGCTTGCCATCAACTGTCAATTCAAGTTGCTGTGCGTTACCGACACGAACAACCATTGGCTTAGGCAAGACCATGTCTTTCGAGTCACCTTTTTGCGAAAGACCTTCAAACAACTTCTTCTTGTCGTTATCACGAATACGCATCCAGACTTCATCTTTGAAAGTCATTTTTAAACGGCTGCTGCCTTCAGGGACTTCAGTCGCGTCAGTCTCAGCATCAGTTGCGGTTTCAGCATCGGTTGAAGCTTCTTCAGAAGTCTCTCCCTCAGGAGTTTCAGTGCTGTTCACTGGCTCTCCATCATCTACCGAAGGGAAACTTACATTTCCGTTGGCCGTTAGCACTGCAGGCCCAGATGCTGCAAGGTCACCTTCAATTGGAGTCGTCCCATTAGCAATGGGCAAATCTTCGATGGGTAGTGGAGCAGGGATGCTACCCGTGAGTAGCGGGTTGTCAGTCGTATTTTGATTAGTAAAGCCTGAATTAGATTCTTGAGAGAAATTACTCCAGGTATCACTAAACCAGTTCTTGACGCCAGGAATCATGGATAGCACAGCAAGCAGGCCCAGTAACAAAACGACTAAACCTAGCTTTACTAAACCAGAAGAAATGCCACCGCGGCGATTGTCTGAAGAGGTCGAGGTTGCAGCAAAATGATAATCAAGCTCATTGGGCTTGGCGCCACGAAGTTTCTCGTAAGCAGCAATCATGCTGGCTGGGTCAACCTCAGCAAACTTGGCGTAGCTACGTAAATAACCGCGCACATAAGGCGGTTCCGGTAACTGATCAAGTTGCTCAGTTTCAAGTGCAGTAATAATTTTAGGCGATAAGCAAAGGGCTTCAGCAACTTGATTAATGTTCAGGCCGCGCTCTTCCCTGTAGCGACGAAAAATAGCCGTGAGATCACCAGATTGTGCTTCGACTACTTCAGTAGATTCTATTGATTGCTCAACTGCCATGAATTGATAATTCCATTTATTTTAGCTATCTATTATAGCGCCTTCACCTGATTCTAATGAGTGGCTCAGGATTGAAAGCGTCCCGCTAATTTGCTCTTGCACTGACCCGCCGCGTTCAGGTCGCCAAGATGACTATTTATTTGTACGCAAAGAGCTAACGACTCGGCAACCTCAGGGTTTCTTTCATGATACCGTTGAAGGAATGCCTGTGCTCTTGTGTAATCCCCTTGTTCAAATTTGATTTTTGCCATTTGGTAAAGCGCTGAAGCGAAGTTAGGCTTTAACGTAAGTGATTTACGGAAGTACTTCTCCGCTGTAATCACATCACCAGATTTCTTTATGCAAATACCCGCGTTAGTGTATGCGAATTCTGGCGTAGTATAAAGCGGATCCTTGATTGCTGCCATAAAATGTTGGCTAGCAGATTGGTACTGACCATTTTGGCACAAGTACGAGCCATAGTTGTTAAGCAACTGAGGATCTTTCGGTGAAATTGAGATGGCTTTTCTAAAGTAGGTTTCAGCCGTTTTGTTCAAACCAAGCTTTTGTTGGAGCAAAGCATAGTAGTGATTAGCATCTGCTGAGTTAGGGTTTTGATCCAGTGCTTTCAGAAGCTTTTCGTTAGCCAAGTTCAAGCGTCCTTTACGAGTATATTCCGCGCCAAGTCTTGCATTGAATGAAGAGGCTTCGCTTTTTTTCGGCGTTGGTCTGCTTTTATTGCTACTACAAGCGGTCAAGCTAAGTAGTATGATTAAGAAAGCGGTGAAGTTTTTTATTGTTATTATTTTTGTGTTCATTATTTAGGTGATCTCTTGTTCCAGCTTGGCAAAGTGAATTTTTCGTCGACTTCGATCTTTCACTTCTCCGGCTAGTTGGCCACAGGCAGCGTCAATATCATCACCACGTGTTTTACGTGTCATAACGACCATGCCTGCATTTGAAAGGATCTCATAAAACTTATGAATCCGATTGTTCGAAGAGCGCTTGTAACGCGTATCCGGAAACGGATTAAAAGGAATGAGATTGACTTTAACCGAGAGTCCTTTCAGTGTTTGAACGAGTTCATGAGCATGCTCATCTTTATCATTAACTCCCTCAAGCATTACATATTCCATTGTAATGTGTTCGCGCGCAGCCTTGCCGTCCAAAAAACGATGGCAAGCCGCTAATAATTCTTTAATAGGGTATTTCTTGTTAACAGGTACCAACTGATCCCTGAGTGCATCATTAGGTGCATGCAGTGAAACAGCCAGTGAAACATCAATACGGTCACGCAATCGATCAAGCGCAGGAATTACCCCCGAGGTACTTAATGTAACGCGTCGTTTACTTAAACCATAGGCATTGTCATCAAGCATTAATGACATGGCATCAACCACATTCTCAAAGTTGAGTAGCGGTTCGCCCATTCCCATCATGACTACATTGGTCACTGCGCGATTTGCGTTGGGATCAGGTTGGAGTGTTTTTCTGGCAATCCATAACTGCCCGATAATCTCAGAAACAGTTAGGTTTCTGCTAAAGCCTTGTCGGGCGGTAGAGCAGAAGGTGCAATCTAGAGCACAGCCTACTTGAGAGGAAACGCAGAGCGTGCCGCGTTCACTCTCAGGAATGTAGACTGTCTCGATGCAATTGCCGTCTTCCAGGCGTAACACCCATTTATGTGTTCCGTCGGCAGAAGCCTTATCAAGGACAATTTTCGGGAGTTTAATCTCGGCAATTTCGGCTAAATCAGCCCTCATTGACTTGCTGATATTGGTCATCTGATCCAAATCATCGGCCAAATGCTGATGTAACCACTTGATAAGTTGCGTGGCACGAAAAGGCTTCTCACCGCGCTGCAGCAAGAATTCTTTCATCTTGTCACTGCTCAGATCGAGCAGATTGATTTTTTTCGTACCAGCTTGCGACATTCTTTATCCTTATCTTAGGCGTGGGCAGACTTCGTCAGCGCCAAAAAAGAAATCGATCTCTATTTTAGCATTCTCTGCGCTGTCTGAACCATGAACAGCATT
>CALKXC010000183.1 GCA_938004025.1 uncultured Leucothrix sp.
CGGTGGTTTGCCAGTGCTTTGTATAAAGCGTCAAAATAAGCATCTAATAATGTTTGCTCCATGCGTTCGCATTCATGCTCATCAAGGCAGCTGCCTATAAAGTAAGCGACATCTTTCATGCCACAGCCACCGCCCACATACTGAAAATCGACCGCAGCAACCTTCTTCCCATCAGCTGAAAAACAGAAGTTAGCCAGCTTAGCATCCCCGTGAACAATGGTTTGAAACGGCGCATCGCTTAAGGTTTTATCGAGCAATGAAGCAGCTTGCTTTAACTCACCTTCAGCCATTGCATCAAGCTCATCTGGGCGCGTTTTCAAATGCCAATAGGTACCTGTTTTCCAAAGCCCACGTGGTTTTTCTTCTAAAAAGGTTGCATGGAAATTAGCTAACCATTTTAAACAGACGATCATTTGGTGTTGTGAAACTCGATCTTTCAGGGACGGGTAACCATTGCTACTTAGATCTTCCATGACCATTAGGAATTCACCTTCACGCTGCTCAAGCGCTAAGCTTTTAGGCACTCGGCAATCCTCATCACAGCGCGAAGCCCAATCTCTATACCAGGCTGTTTCAACTTGGTATGAACGAAGTTTTCGTTGATGTGAATTGTCAGAATTCCAGCCGCGTGGATGTTGGCTACGCTCAGGCAGGCGAACATGCTTAACGATGACCGAGCCGAGCGACGAACCGACTAAACCATAGCGGTCGATGCTGCCGTAACCGCTCCACAGGCTTTGAATTGTGCCAACAGGGAATAGGTCGTTAGCATCAGTGGCCTTTAAGATGGTATCGCGAAGATGTGAGTCCATTATTTCATTTGCTCAAGTATCGTACCAAGAATCGCCATCGGCGGCATTCCTGCTGTCATATCATCACAGACGCCGTAAATATCCTGCTGTTTCAACGACAAATGGGCATAGCCATGAATTGTGCTCCAAGCCAGTAGCTCAGCCTGCTCTATGGTGGCTTTATCCGTTATGCCTTTCGCATCACATAAAGGTTTCACTACTCTTGTTAGCTCAGCGTATGCTTGCCCTGAAACTTCAATTAGTCGTTCATTGCTTTGATCAGGCAAAGGAGAAGAAAACATGAGTTTAAATAGCTCGGGCTCGTCTAACGCAAATTGTAAATAAGCGTTACCCGCTGCTTGTAGGCGCTGGTGTAAGGTGGCCTCTGAGTCAGAATCGTCATACGCTTTGCGCAAGGCCTTTGTGAATTCACCAAACGCAATCACCGCCAATTCTGTCAACAATCCACTCAGCGATTTAAAGTGATGCGTCGGTGCGGCGTGAGACACTCCCGCTTTTGCCGCGCAAGCCCTTAGGCTAAGGCCATGAATTCCTTTTTCATTAAGAACCGCGTGGGCAGCTTCTAACAGCCCTTTGCGCAGATCACCGTGGTGATAATCACTCATTTTTCTTCCGTAACCTGATGAGGCCTTTAATTGTGTAACTTGACAGTGTAAAGATGGTGCTTTACGATAACTTTACACTGTAAAGATTGAGGTTCAATATGCAACCCGAAATACTATTCTCATTATTCAGTACTGTAGCCATGGTCGGATGGCTGATCCTGATTATACTCCCACGACGCTGGTCATGGCTAAATCAAATTCCAGCGCTTTGGATTCCTTTAGGCCTTTCGTTAGGCTACAGCTTGCTTATCTGCTTATACTTTTTTCAGGCTGAAGGTGGCTTTGACACCTTGGCGAACGTCCAGCTTCTGTTTACCAACCCCATGGCAACGCTCGCAGGTTGGGTGCATTATTTAGCGTTTGATCTATTTGTCGGTTGCTGGATTGCTAAAAAAGCCGATGAGCTTCATATCTCACGTCTGATTCAAGCGCCGATTCTATTGGCAACGTTTATGTTTGGACCATTGGGTTACTTGCTGTTTATGTTACTAAAAGGCAGCAACACCTTAGGACTAAAGCAAGCTAAAAAGTCTTTGGAGGTCACACCATGAGCAAGAATTATCCACAAGCTCGAATGAGTTCGGAAGCTTATCTAAATACTACAAACAAGCACTTCAATCTGTGGTGGCAGGCAACGTTTTTTATGGCGGTTTTGTTTGTTGTCACCCTATTACTATGGGGGCTCGACTCACGCCAGCTTGACGGAGCGTCGGTTTGGGCCAAGCCTTTGAAGTTTGAATCGTCCCTAGCGCTTTATTTTATTACCTTAGCGCTGTTAGCTGGGTATCTGCCGGCCAAAATTCGAGCGAAAGCGACTTGGCGATGGGCAACACTTTTTGCTGTGGGTGCAGGCGTCTTTGAAGTCCTTTATATTTTGCTACAGGGTGCTCGTGGTCGTGCCTCTCATTACAATACTGAAACCCCTATTGAGATTGCAATGTATGGTTTGATGGGTGTCGGTGCCGTGATTTTAGTGATGGTTAGTTTTTATTTGGGTTGGTTGCTATATCGCGATTACAACAAAGAAAAGCAGGATAATTTTAAACTGGCGGCGGCTTATGGTTTGATGTTGGGCTCCGTTTTAACGTTAGTTATTGCCAGCACAATGTCCAATGGGCAGGATCATTTCGTAGGTACACCTGTCGATGATGCTTGGCACGTACCGATATTAGGTTGGGCGCTCAGCGGTGGTGATTTACGGGGCCCACACTTTTTTGCAACTCACCTTATGCAGTTTTTACCGTTATATGGTTTGTGGTTACAACGCCAAGCAGGGGATGTTGCCGCAAATGGAATAACAGCACGACAGAAAGTTATGAGGTTTACATGGGTATATTGTGCGGTTGTTTTAGCGTGGTTTGCTGTTAGTTTTTTGCTTTGATCTAGGTTAGCGCCAGCACAATAACGCGCTTCCAAACCAAATCATTAATAGATGCTTTATCGAAACTAGCACACAATACTGGCTAAATGGGTCAACTTCGAGATCCAATATCAAAGAATCTCAAGACCCACTTGGTTTACATGAGTGGCAGATCACTCTAGGGGAAACACTGCCATGGCTGACAACGCACCAGCAGGGAATATTTCAGCAGACAACTCGGCAAATAATCTAAACGGGATTTTGTTAGCACTGCTTTCTACGGCCTTGTTTACACTAGTCGCCGCCATGGCCAAAATTGCCACTGACGATTACCACGTATTCGAAATATTATTCTTTAGGCAGATGGTGATTTTACTTTCTTGCCTACCCTCATTGCGAAAAGCTTTTCCTGAAAGCCTCAAAACACAGCGTCCCAAAATGCATCTGCTTCGCTTGATCGGAGCCTTTCTGGCATTAACGTGTAGCACGTGGGCGGTATCGGTGCTGCCACTGACCACCGCTTTGACTTTGAGTTTTGCACAAGTGTTCTTTGTCGCGCTGTTGGCACTATTTTTCCTCAAAGAGACCGTAGGAAAACAC
>CALKXC010000184.1 GCA_938004025.1 uncultured Leucothrix sp.
TTTCAATTCCTATGCTACTCGTAGGCCTCGGCTTAATTTGGTGGGGCTATAAAAAGCACCCTGTTAAAGACTAGGTTTACAGCTTATGAAGCAATATCTCGATTTAATGCGTCATGTGCAAGAAAACGGCACGGTTAAAACTGACCGTACGGGCACCGGCACAACTTCTGTCTTTGGCCATCAAGCACGTTATGATTTAAGCGAAGGCTTTCCTTTAGTCACCACAAAGAAACTCCACCTCCGTTCAATCATTCATGAACTACTTTGGTTCCTCAAGGGCGATAGCAATATTGCTTACCTGAAGGAAAACGGCGTTTCAATCTGGGATGAGTGGGCTGATGAGAATGGCGACTTAGGCCCTGTTTACGGTGTTCAGTGGCGTTCATGGCCAACGCCTGGTGGTGAGCATATTGACCAGATCACGCAAATTATTGATCAGATCAAAAACACTCCTGACTCTAGAAGAATCATTGTTAGCGCTTGGAATGTAAGCTTGGTCAATCAGATGGCGTTGCCACCCTGTCATGCCTTATTCCAATTTTACGTTGCCGACGGCAAGCTGTCTTGTCAGTTGTATCAGCGCAGCGCGGACATATTCTTGGGCGTGCCGTTTAATATTGCATCCTATGCTTTATTAACAATGATGATTGCTCAAGTCTGTGACTTAGAATATGGCGACTTCATTCATACGCTTGGGGATGCGCATCTCTATAGTAACCATATGGATCAAGTTGAAGCACAGCTCGCTAGAGAACCTAAGGCGTTGCCAACGATGAAGATTAATCCAGAAGTGAAGGATATCTTTGGGTTTGTGTATGAAGATTTCGAGCTCGAGGGCTATGAGCCTCATCCTCACATCAAAGCCCCCGTTGCTGTTTAACCAAACTACTCTTCGTCTTCCTCTTCAATTACCGTAATCGAGACATCGATTGAGTTATTTCTGAGGTTTTCCGCTGCGCGCTGAAGCTCTTCTAAGCCTTCAGTTGCGCGCCCTTTAATGACATTAAGGAATTCATCCTCGCCTCCATCCACTGCTTTTCCCAGCAGGTCTGAATGCATACTGAGTATTTCCAAACCGGCATCATTGAAGATAGCCATACAGTAAGAAAAAACACCAATTTTATCAGCGCCATGAACATGAATTGAGACATCTGGAAATTTGTGACAAAACTCAAATTTATCAACTGCATCAACCGTCAGACTGAGATCAAATTTCTCAACAATGGGATCAAGGTATCCGCGAAGCTCATTGCTACTTGCATCGGTGTCGATCACCATCATAATGCCAAAATGATCACCCAGCGTTTGCGTTGAAATGGCTACCAGATCGCATCCTTCCTGAGCGATATCGGTAGATAAACGTCTTACAATGGACAGTGAACGGCCCGTTCCTAAGACTCCTACCCGATAGGTATTATTCATTTTAAATCACTCCTTTATTCGCAACATGTGTGATTGAGCAAACAGTTATTCTAACACTAAGCGATAGTGTTTATAATGAGAAGTATTTATATCAACTAAAATAATGGATGCATGTGTCTCTAAATAACCCACTAATGGAGTCCGTTACTACCCTAAAAGGTGTAGGGCCAAAGATGGCGGAAAACCTCCAGAAGCTGGATATTCACTGTATTCAAGACCTGCTTTTTCATCTCCCATCTCAATATCAGGATCGTACCAGAGTTCAGCCGATTTCATCGCTGCAGGGTGGAAGAAATGTACTGGTCGAAGGTGAGGTTGAAAAAACAGACGTGGTCTTTCGCGGTCGGCGCATGATGCTATCGCGTATCAGTGATGGCACAGGAAAACTTACCTTACGCTTCTTCTATTTTGGCGCCGCTCAACAACGTGGTTTAAGTGAAGGCGCTCGCATCCGATGCTTTGGTGAAATTAGTCAGTCAATGCATCAGTTAGAAATGATTCATCCAGAATACACACTGCTAAACCAAGCTAATCCGCTGCCATTAGAAAAAACCTTAACCGCTATTTACCCTGCCACAAAAGGCTTACAACAGCGAAGCTTAAGAAGACTAATTACCACCGCTTTAAAAGAAGTCGCTGGCTTGCCAGACTTTTTACCGTTAGCAATACGTCGTGATCGCAAAATGCCTGAGCTATTAATGGCACTTCGGCAAATCCATCAACCCGATGCTGAAAGCAGCCAAGCACTGCTCAACGCTTATCATCCTGCGATAAAAAGGCTAGCCTTCGAAGAATTGTTAGCCCATCAACTAAGCTTGAGGCAGTTTCGTTTACAAAGCCGCGAAGTAGCGGGCATTGCCATGAACACTCAAGGCAAACAACTGCAGGCACTTCAAGATTCATTACCCTTTACTCTCACTAATGCACAACAACGTGTTATTGCTGAATTACGCTATGATCTAGCGCAAGCCACACCCATGTCACGATTGGTTCAAGGTGATGTGGGTTCAGGTAAAACCTTGGTTGCCGCAGCGGCTGCATTAGTTGCCATCGAAGCAGGCTTTCAAGTCGCACTAATGGCACCTACAGAAATACTTGCAGAACAACATCTTCGCTGTTTTACCGAATGGTTCGAACCATTAGGGCTTAACGTTGGTAACCTTGCCGGAAAACAGAAAGCAAAAGAGCGCCGTGACCAAAGCGAAAGAGCTGCCCTAGGCATGAGCCACATCGTTGTAGGCACTCACGCCCTATTTCAAGATGACGTTGTATTCGCAAAATTAGGGCTAGTCATTATCGATGAGCAACATCGTTTTGGCGTCAGCCAAAGGCTAGCATTAAGGGACAAAGGTAAACCTGAGTTTGGCTATCCACATCAGCTAATAATGACAGCAACTCCCATCCCTAGAACCTTAGCCATGACGGCTTATGCTGATATGGATTATTCGGTTATTGACGAGCTACCGCCAGGTCGAACCCCCATCAAAACGGTCGTTATCGCTAATAGTCGCCGCGATGAAATAATTGGGCGCATACAAGCAGTCTGCGCTGATGGTGCACAAGTGTATTGGGTGTGTACCCTCATCGAGGAATCAGAAACGCTACAGTGTGAAAATGCTGAGCAAACGCATGAAATGCTTCAGGAACAGCTACCCGGCATACCAATCGGTTTGGTGCACGGTCGTATGTCAGCGATCGAAAAGCAGGAAGTGATGCAGCAGTTTAAAAGTGGTGAACTGTCACTGCTAGTGGCAACCACCGTTATCGAAGTGGGCGTTGATGTGCCGAATGCCAGTTTGATGATTATTGAAAACGCCGAGCGTTTAGGTTTGGCCCAGCTACATCAACTAAGAGGTCGAGTGGGGCGAGGCGCAGCCGCTAGCAGCTGCGTACTGATGTATCAAACACCGCTCTCTAAAATTGCGCGAAAGCGTCTAGACGCACTACGAAACAGCAACGATGGTTTTGAAATTGCCCGAATCGATTTAGAAATCCGTGGACCCGGTGAGGTGTTTGGAACCAGGCAAACCGGTGAATTGCAATTTCGCATCGCTGATTTATCTAGAGATGAAGTCATGTTGCCTGAAGTTCAGGAAACAGCTGACTTGTTATTGTCCGAACATCCTGAAACAATTCAACCCCTGATTGATCGTTGGATAAGGCAGTCCTCTGTCTTCGTGCAAGTCTAAAACTTTATGATAAAAAGCTCTCAAGCCTTACCCATTGATACACTATATTCTGTCAATACGCCGGAAGGTATTGCCCTAAAACTGGCTCCCGCAGGCCCTGTATTACGCTTTTATGCGTGGCTAGTCGATACGTTAATACGCACCACAGTGATTATTACTATCGCAGTGGTGTTAGGCTTTATGGGCAGAACAGGCAGCGGGATTACGCTGATTTTAGTTTTCCTTATAGAGTGGTTCTACCCGGTTTACTTTGAGCTATTTCATCAAGGAAAAACACCCGGAAAGTCCATGTTTGGCTTATTTGTCACCCAAGAAAATGCGAGCCCTGTTACGCCTGCGGCTTCGCTGATTAGAAACTTATTGCGTTTTGTGGACTTTTTACCGTTTGCCTATGGCTTTGGTTTGCTCTGCATTATGAGTAACAAACGCTTCCAAAGAATTGGAGATATTGTGGCAGGCACGGTGGTGCTACACAAAGACAGTATCCAAAAAAATGCCAATCAAACAGAGGTCACACCGGTTGCTCCACCAAGACCGTTGCAATTACGTGAGCAACAGGCACTTATTCAATTTTATCAACGTCGACATTTACTAAGCGATGAACGCGCTGAAGAACTAGCAAAATTTTCAGGGCCCCTAGTCAATGAACAATCTGCGGCAGCTGATTATTTGTCAGGGATGGGACGCTGGATAATGGGTAAGCGATGAGCTCAGGTAGACAAGAACAATTCACCCAGCGCCATGAAGCTATTTGGCAGCACTTTGAACGGGTGCTCGACTACCAGAGTCTGTCTTGGCGGCATAAACGCAAAGCTGAAAAACCAGAAGCCTTGGATTTACCCACGACCTACCGCCAAATTTGTCAGCACTATGCCTTAGCTAATTCAAGAATGTATAGCCCAATACTCGTTGAACGTTTGAATCGGATGGTGGTTCGTGGGCATCAAGCACTTTATGGAAGTCGTAGCCAGTTTCTAAAATCAATACTGGGGTTCTTTGCTGGTGAATTCCCACAGTTAGTGAGGCAAGAATGGCGCGTCATGGCCGTATCATCTGCCCTATTCTACGTGCCCTTTTTCCTCATGATTCTGCTCATTCAAATGAGACCTGAGTTAGTGTTTAGCACGCTAGACACTGAGATGGTACGTAATGTCGAAGCCATGTATGACCCAAGCAACCGTATCTTGGGCAGAGAGCGTGAGTCAGACACCGACTTGGAAATGTTTGGCCATTACATCCGTAACAACACGGGCATAGGCTTTCAGGTATTTGCTGGTGGCATGCTCTTTGGTATTGGAACGTTGTTCTTTTTGCTGTTTAACGGTGTATACATAGGCGCGGTCGCCGGACACCTTACTCATCTGGGCTTTATCGAAACCTTTTGGGGCTTCGTTTGTGGGCATGCAGCTTTTGAGTTAACCGCTATCGTGATTTCAGGTGCTGCCGGACTCAAGTTAGCCATGGCACTCATTGCACCGGGGCGAAAAACGCGAATACGAGCCTTAATCGATAACGGCAAGATTGGTATTAAAATCATGTACGGTGCCGCGACGCTGTTTATTATGGCTGCGTTTGTTGAAGCCTTTTGGTCTTCCATGACGCTTCCGGTAGGTATTAAATATACCGTAGCTGCCGTGCTCTGGGCTCTAGTGATCGCTTATTTCTGGCGTGCTGGACGAGGTGGCGCGAATGCAACTTGAAAGCATCGCCGCCAATGTAAGAATGCGCACCTCTTGGGAAGCGATCGACCTTGGTTTTGCCATGGTGCGAGCGTGGTGGCTAATTATCTATACACCACTGGCCCTGCTGCTGATTAGTTTAATTGCTTTGTTTTTAGCAGTGATTCCGTATGAATATTATTGGGTCACTTTAGTCTTGCTGTGGTGGTTAAAGCCTTTATATCACCGCTTGATTTTAGAAATTATCAGCCGGCGTTTGTTTGGTGAATCCATACTCGTCACTGAAGCATTAAAAAAGCTGCCACACCTAATATTTAAAACAGGCTTGCTCAGTGAGCTAACTTGGCGGCGGCTGTCATTTAGTCGTGGATTCATATTACCCATCTGGCAATTAGAAAACTTACGGGGCGCTGCAAGAAAAAAACGCCAGCGAATTCTACTGAACAACATTCACAGTGATGCAGTCTGGCTCACGATTGCCATTTTTTGTTTTCAGCTTATTTTGACCGGATCTTTCTTCATGTTGATCTGGTTATTTATCCCTGCTGACTACAGCAACGACCTACTTAGTCGTCTTTTCTCTAACCAGCTAGACGGCATTGGTTACACCGTAGAAATTATCGTCGTAACAGGTTTTGTGGTGGTGATGAGCTTTCTCGAGCCATTTTATATTGGCGCTAGCTTCGCTTTGTATATCAACCGGAGAACCCAGCTTGAAGCTTGGGATATCGAATTAGACTTTCGGAAAATGTCACAGCGAATGGAAGCGTCAGACAACAAGTCAAACGCCATCCCTGCCCTATTGCTAGCGCTTTGCTTGTCATTAGGCTTAGCTGATCGCCCTG
>CALKXC010000185.1 GCA_938004025.1 uncultured Leucothrix sp.
AAAGTGACGCAAGAATAAGTTGCGATACACCTTGCATCTATTTTTTGCACCCCCTATAATCTGCCCTCATTCGATTGCGGGGTGGAGCAGTCAGGCAGCTCGTCGGGCTCATAACCCGAAGGTCGTAGGTTCGAATCCTACCCCCGCTACCAATTCGAATTGCTATACCGAACACTTGATGTGCTGATTTATTGTTAATAAAATAGCGCACAAAAATAAAAAAGCCCCGATAATCGGGGCTTTTTTATTATCTGCAAATCTAGGACAGGAAGTATATGCAAGAGCAGTTAAATAATTTAGTTCATTCAGTTGTTACTGGATTAGGCTTTCAAGTCTGGGGCTACGAATACAGACCGCATTCTGAAAGCGCTTTACTGCGTATATTTATCGAAAATGAAGGTGGTGTTTCAATCGACCACTGCACTCTAGTCAGCAGACAAATAGGTGCTGCACTCGACGTTGAAGACATCATTCCTGTTGCCTATATTTTAGAGGTTTCCTCTCCCGGAATTGACCGCGTATTGTTCACACCTGAACAATATAAAGATTACATCGGGGAAGCAGTTAAAGTTCGCACGCGTAGCCCAATTGAAGGTCGACGCAACTTCAAAGGCACCATCGAATCCGTTGGTGAAAACGAAGTCAATGTGACGGTAGATAACGATACATTTGTTATACCATTTAATGTAGTGGACCGAGCACGCTTGGTCTTAGCATAAGTTTTGGCAGTAAGCTAAACGTCTTATGCCCACTGTGTTTTTAAGGAAGGACTCATGAGTAAAGAAATTTTATATGTTGTTGATGCGGTTTCAAACGAAAAGAATGTTGATGCTGACATTATTTTTGACGCTGTAGAAACTGCACTGGCAACCGCAACACGCAAGCGATTCGGCATGGAAATAGATGTTCGAGTTAGCATAGATCGTGAAAGCGGTGACTATGAGACTTTCCGACGCTGGCAAGTAATCGACGATGAAGATCCAGAATTCGAGTCTCCAGAGCGCCAAATACTCATCAGCTACGCAAAAGACAAAGGTCTTGATGCCGACATTGGTGACTATATAGAAGAACAAATTGAATCGGTAGAGTTTGGTAGAATCGCTGCCCAAACGGCTAAACAGGTTATTGTGCAACGAGTACGTCAAGCCGAACGTGAACGTGTCGTTGAAGCCTTTATGGATCGAGTCGGCCAACTGGTTCTTGGTACGGTTAAACGGACAGACCGTCGCGGTATCGTTTTAGATATGGGCGAGAATGCAGAAGCAATCATCCCACGTGAAGAAATGATTCCTCGTGAGAATGCTCGTGTTGGCGACAGAATGCGTGGCCTGTTAAAAGAGATTCGCGAGGACATTCGTGGGCCTCAGATGATAATCAGTCGTACTGACAATAATTTCTTAATCGAGCTACTTAAGCTTGAGGTTCCTGAGATTGGTCAGGAATTAATTGATATTATGGGTGCTGCTCGCGATCCAGGCTCCAGGGCCAAAATTGCCGTTAGAGCCAATGTCCCAAACCTTGACCCTATTGGCGCTTGCGTTGGTATGCGTGGTTCACGTATTCAAACAGTCACAAATGAGTTAAGCAATGAGCGTGTTGATATTATCCCTTGGGATGATGATGTAGCACGCTTCACTATCAACGCAATGCAACCTGCAACGGTTACTTCCATTGTTGTTGATGAAGATCAGCACAGCATGGATATCGGTGTTGATCAGGAGAAGCTATCGCAGGCAATTGGTAAAGGTGGGCAAAACGTTCGCTTAGCTAGTGAGCTAACGGGATGGACACTCAACGTAATGAGCGAAGATGATGCAGAGCAAAAAGCTCAGCAAGAAACTGCTGCGATAATTGGCCTCTTCTCAGAACATCTTGATGTTGATGAAGAAGTGGCAACAATTCTTCATGAAGAAGGCTTTACAACGCTTGATGAGGTTGCTTACGTCCCTGTTGAAGAGATGGCTCAGATCGATGAGTTCGACGAAGATATAATTGAAGAGTTAAGAAGCCGTGCACGTAACGCACTGCTTACATTAGCAATCTCGGGAGGCAATGGAAAACCTGCTAAAGATTTGCTAGAAATGGATGGTATGAACGACGAACTTGCACAAAAGCTAGCAACAGCGGGCATTTGCACTATGGAAGACCTAGCCGAACAATCTATTGATGAACTCACTGTTATCAATGGAATAGACGACGCAATGGCAGGTGAATTAATTATGACCGCACGCGCACCGTGGTTTGCCGATGAGGATACTTCGGAAGACGACGCCGCAAACACTGACTCAGCACCATCAGCGTCAGAGGCTTAAGGCGACAGGAGAAATAAAATATGTCAGAAATAACCGTAAAGAAACTATCCGAAATTGTCGGAGCTCCTGTCGAAACATTGTTACAGCAGATGCAAGATGCAGGCATTCACGTAACAGGTGCTGATGATAGTATCACCGACCGCCAAAAATTAGATTTATTGGAGCATATCCGTCAATCATCTGGCGCTGCAGATACTTCATCTAAGCCTGGAAAGATTACGCTTAAGAAACGTTCTAGTAATGAGCTAAAGCTTTCGGGTTCAGCGGGTAAAGGCTCGCGCACTGTCAATGTGGAAGTAAGGCGCAAGAAGACCATACTTCGCAAAAGCGCAACAGCTGCACAGACCGAAACAGCGGCAAGCTCTGTTGAGCCGGTTACCTCTAATCGTGCTGAAGAGCTAAGTAAGGAGCTCGAAGCTGAGCGCCAAGCTCGAGAGAAAGTTGTGCTTGAACGCCGCCAAAAAGATAAGAAAGAAGATGCGCCTATCGAAGCATCTGAAGCTATCGCTGAAGAAGTGGTCGAGCCTGTTGCCGAAGTACATGCTGAGCCCGCTACACCTGCCCCGGTAGATGTGAAGCCTACAGATGAGAAGCCTGCGGAAATAGAGCCTGTAAAAGCTGAAGAGCCGGCCCCTGTTGAACCTGCTAAGCCAGTGGTTGAAGAAAAAACTGCTCCTAAAGAAGATTCGAAGAAGCCTGCTGAGATTGAAACCGCTCAGCTTGGTACTGTTGAAAAAGACAAGAAGGTAGATGCACCAGCACCAGAAGAGGCTAAAAAGCCAACACTGGTGGTTAACAAATCAAAACCTGAAGACAAAGTTGATAGCAGTGGATTACCGGTTGATCCAAAAGCTCGTCGCGCAGCAGTTGCTGCTAAGGCACGTGCTGAAGCGGCAGCGATTTTCAAGAAACGCCCTTCAAGAGTTAAGCCGACGCCGCCACCTGCGCCACCAGCACCTGTTGAAGCAAAAGAAGAGCCTGCGAAGCCAGCAGCTGCAAAGCCTGTGGATTCCAAACCGGCTAAACCTGCTGAAAAGGCAAAGAAGAAGCCTTTCCAAGGGCGCGGTGGAGCACCGGGTACCTTACACACTAAAAATGGTCGTGGATCAAACCGAAAAGCCAAAGGTAAACGTGGACATCAGCAACGCGCACAAAACGTTGTTGACCAATCGACTGACCATGGTTTTGAGATGCCGACAGAACCAGTTGTTAAGGAAGTTGATATTCCAGAAACAATTGTAGTATCGGAGCTAGCACAGAAGCTTTCGATTAAAGGCGCTGACATCATTAGAACAATGATGGGTATGGGCGTTATGGCGACCATCAACCAAGCGCTTGATCAAGACACAGCGATCTTGATTGTCGAAGAAATGGGCCACAAAGGTGTGCCAGCCAAAGTGGAAGATGAAGAGTCAGAAGTTGCTGATCTTATTGATAACATCGGTGATTATGAAACTCATTCACGCCCACCTGTTGTTACTATTATGGGTCACGTTGACCATGGTAAGACGTCACTGCTTGATTACATTCGTTCATCTAAAGTTGCTTCAGGCGAAGCGGGTGGAATAACGCAGCACATTGGTGCGTATCACGTTGAAACGGATAAC
>CALKXC010000186.1 GCA_938004025.1 uncultured Leucothrix sp.
ACAATTTTTGAATAGTTAAACGAATAAAATATTAACAAAAATATCGGAATGTACAGAAACGCCAATCCAAAACAGATCATGCCAATAATGTACTTAGAGCTTTTATGATTCATCGTCTCTCCCTAAGCCTGTATCTGTTTAGATTGATAACGCTGGTACAGCATCATCGGTAGCACTAATAAAATCAGTAACGCTATCGCCACAGCTGACGCTACGGGCCAATCATGATTACTGTTAAATTCGTTATAAAGCACTTTACCAATCATTAAGGAGTTTCCGCCTCCCAATAGATCGGGTATGACGTATTCACCAGTCGCTGGAATAAACACCAATAAACTACCGGCGATAATCCCAGGCATTGTCATCGGCACGGTAACAGTAAAGAACGTTGCAACCGGCTTTGCACCAAGGTCAGCCGCTGCTTCTAACAAACTCCAATCAAGTTTTTCGATATTGGCGTAAAGCGGCAGGATCATAAACGGCAGGTAGGAATAAACGATACCAAGATAGACCGCAAACTGTGTGTAAAGCATGCGAATCGGCTCGTCGATTACGCCCAACCAAATAAGAAAATTATTTAGGGTTCCTTGATCGGCAAGGATTCCCATCCAAGCATAAACTCGTAATAAGAACGAAGTCCAAAACGGTAGGATAATCAGGATTAATAGAATTTTACGCCGTGTAGGATTGGCTCGCGCAATGCCGTAGGCCATTGGATAACCGATTAATAAACAAATCACGGTCGAGATTAAAGCCACTTTGACAGAGTTTGCGTAAGCCCTTATGTAAAGGTCATCTTCGAACAGGTAAGCATAATTCTCGCTTAGCAAGCGTATTTGCAACGAGCCTTCTTCACCCCACGTCAGTAGCGAAGAGAATGGCGGACTCGCTATCATGGATTCCGCTAAGCTTATTTTAAAAACAATTACAAAAGGAATCAGGAAGAATATGAGCAGCCAAAAAAATGGCACTGCAACTAGCAGGCTTTTCCATTTATCTTGTAGCTTTCGCCCTATCGTTTCTATAGCCATTGCATCATCCCTATTGGGTCAGTACAACAGCGCTGGATGGTTCCCAGCTGAGGTAAACTTTTTCATCCCAGTCAGCGAGATGCTCGCCTGATTTAGGACGGCTTGTATTAGGCAAGGTCACGTCAATCATTTTGCCGTTATCTAGCTCAATCTTATAATTTGACAGCCTTCCGAGATAACCGATGTCGTGAACAATTCCTGTTAACTGGTTTGGCCCGGGCTCAGCGTGTGGAGTTTTCGTCAGCCTCATTTTTTCAGGTCTAATAGCGACCCAAACTTTAGCGTTAACCTGAAGGTCTGAACCATGGTCAATATAAAACAGCAGGTTATCATCGCGCACCGAACGAACGACCACATGGTCACGATCACTTTCGACCACGTGTGCTTGGAATATGTTCGCCGAACCAATGAAATTAGCCACAAAGCGGCTATCAGGTGTTTCATAAATTTCGGTGGGTGTGCCGGTTTGTACAAACTTGCCTTTATCCATGACGGCAATTCTCGTGGATAAGGTCATCGCTTCTTCCTGATCATGCGTTACCACCACAAAGGTAATGCCAAGCTGATCCTGAAGATTCATTAATTCGTATTGAGTGTGTTCACGTAAGCGCTTATCTAGGGCGGCTAATGGCTCATCGAGCAATAACACTTTAGGTTGCTTAATCAAGGCCCTCGCTAAGGCTACTCGTTGACGCTGACCGCCAGATAACTGATTTGGCTTGCGCTTTGCCAAGTCATTAAGCTCAACCAGCATAATCATTTCTGCGACACGATCATTGATTTCTGATTTGGCTACGCCATCTCGCTTTAAACCATAGGCAATGTTCTTTTCGACCGTCATGTGTGGAAACAAAGCATATGACTGGAACATCATATTGACAGGTCTATCGTAGGCTGGAATATCGTTTATTTTTTCGCCATCAATAAACAACTCACCGGAGCTAGGTGTTTCAAAGCCTGCAAGCATGCGTAACAAAGTACTTTTCCCACAACCTGAGCCACCTAACAAACAAAACAACTCGCCTTTGTAAATGTCCAGATCAACATTATCAACCGCCGTAAAATCACCAAAGCGCTTGCTGATGCTGCGAATTTGTATGAAGGGTTCTTTGTCAGGATCTAGCCAGGGACGGTGAGCAAAATTGTCATCTTGAGGCATGGCATACTCTTTGGGGAATCAGTGGGACGGATCAATCAAGTCAGGGAATAGTGACTTCAACAGTGCACTATTCCCTTTTACTGCTAGAACTGCTTAGTTACTGCTTGTCTTGAAGTTTGTCCAAGAACGAGTCTTAACGCGCTCAACCTTCTTTGGCGGTAGCGTTAGTGTGTACATGTTGGCAACCTGCTCTTCTGAAGGATAAGCCGCTTTACTACTGGTTACCGCAGGATCAACTAGTGCGTACGCATCCTTATTAGCATTTGCATACCAAGTAGTGTCGGTATCCTTAGCAGCCACTTCAGGGCGCATCATGTAGTTAATAAACTTATGCGCATTTTCTACGTT
>CALKXC010000187.1 GCA_938004025.1 uncultured Leucothrix sp.
ATTCTTCTGCCTTCACAAAATTAGCTCGGAGAAGTGGCCGAGTGGCTGAAGGCGCTCCCCTGCTAAGGGAGTATACGGTTTATCCCGTATCGAGGGTTCGAATCCCTCTTTCTCCGCCAAGTTAATTTTGGAATTTTGAAAAATTTATCTGATTTAAGCGTTGACAACAATTTCAGATACATTCATCATTCGCCGCCTTGAAAGCATGCGCTGGTAGCTCAGTTGGATAGAGTATCTGGCTACGAACCAGAGGGTCGGGGGTTCGAATCCTCCCCAGCGCGCCATTATTCAAAAACCAGCCTAGGCTGGTTTTTTTGATTCTGATTTTAGAAAGCTTCCTAAAGTCCATAAAAGCTAAACGGAATGAATTCCACTTCATCTCCTTTCTCTAGCTTTCTCCCAACCTCAACCATAGCAAACCCATCCGCCCAGCTAGCAGAAGTGAGCACACCTGAACTCTGATTTTCAAACAAAACCAACGCTTGCTTATTACCACCGTCTTGCTGCATACGCACACGCAGATATTCACGACGACGGGTTATGTAAGGCAAATCAAATCCTACCTTCATTGATATCCCTTCCACTGATTCAAATGGCATTCCTTGCATTGCCTTTATAAATGGCCTTGCCAAAACACAAGCCGTTGCAAAAACCGACACAGGGTTTCCAGGTAAACCAATAAAAGGAACTTGCTTAACGTTTCCAAAAGCCAAAGGCTTTCCCGGCTTAATGCTGATTCGCCAAATATCCAAATTACCTAAAGATTCTAATGCGGGTCGAATATGATCTTCTTCACCCACTGACACTCCGCCACTGGTGATAATAAGGTCTGCAACCTCTGATGCTTTTTCAAAAGCCTCTACGGTAGAGACTAGGTTATCGTCAACATTCCCTAGATCGATTACTTCACAATCCCAACTCTCCAACATTGACGTTAAAGTATAACGATTAGAGTTATATATTTGCCCGGGTTGAAGTAACTTCCCAGGGTCAATAATCTCATCGCCCGTAAAGAAAACGGCAACCTTAAGGCGTCTAATGACCTCAACATCACTGACACCGATCGATGCCAAGAGGCCAACATCTTGAGCCCTCAGCTGATGACCACCATTCATAACAACTGAGCCAAGCTCAATATCTTCTCCGGCACATCGAATATTTTGCCCCACCTCTGGGATCTGCTCGATCTGAACAAACGTTTCCCCTCCCGAGGTTTCGGTACTGCAAATCTCCTGCATCACCACAGCATCTGCTCTTGCCGGTATTGGCGCGCCTGTAAATATCCTAGCTGCGGTATTTTTGTCTAGCGCTGAGCCAACAGATCCCGCAGGAATACGCTGACTCACTGGATATTTTTCATTAGAGCCACCCAGCCAGTCAGCCCGACAAATCGCATACCCATCCATAGCGCTATTGGCGTGCGGTGGAACATTGATCGGTGAACTGACTGACTTAGCCAATACGCGACCCAGACAATCAGCTAAAGGAACTGATTCGGCGCTCTTTAATTGAGCAACCTGCATCTTCAATCGCTGCAAAGCTTCATCGACAGGCATCAGGTCCACACCCAAAGCAGGACTATCGCAACTAATTGTTTCCATGGTTACCCTCAACTCTCAATTTCTAACAACTGAATCTCATTATAATATAGGAAAACAATCAAACGATTTACCTGCTTGCAGATTTTAATGCATCCCACTGCAAAACCTGTAAAATCGCGTTTTCACCAAAATCTGACCAAGAAAAATAATGAGCAAAGCCGTAATAACTGACATAGCCCCTGCTGCTGATTCGAGCATGCAGACACTTGATGACCTAATCATCCGGTCGCCAAAGCGTACATCAATAACTCATCTTGAACCATTAGCTCGCTCTTTGTTATTCGCAGAGCTTTCAATGATTGCCTATTTGCCTGAAGTCGAGGTAAAGAAGGCAGCATTATTACTCGATTTTCATACATTGATTTATTATGACCGAGACGGCTCGCAGGCTTACTCTTTTATAAACGATACAGATCACGTCGTCGCCTGTCGTGGAACCGAAGCTAACGAATGGAACGACCTAAAAGCTGATTTAGACGCGGCAACTGCGCTCGCTGAAACCATTGGACGAGTCCATAGGGGATTTAAAAGAGAGGTAGACGATATCTGGCCTATTATTGAAAAGTCTCTAGTAAACAACAAGAAGACACTTTGGTTTACTGGTCATTCTTTAGGTGGTGCAATGGCAACCATTTGCGCGGGCCGCTGTACGCTCTCTCATATAAAATCAAACCCAGCACAAATCATTACTTTTGGCAGCCCCCGTGTTGGAAATAAGCGCTACATCAACTTCGTCAAAGTTAATCATATTCGTTGGGTGAATAACAATGACATTGTTCCTAAAGTCCCACCCGCTTGGTTAGGTTATAGGCATACTGGCGACGAACATTATTTAGATAGTGAAGGCAAACTGAGAAAGTTAAATTTACTACAAAGGCGAAAGGATGCATGGAACGGTTTTTTAAGTGGCTTAAAAAATCGAACGATCGATCATTTTCGCGATCACCTGATTGATCGTTATGTAGATCATATTTATCTCGAAGCGCTCAGCTCAGGTCAACTTGACAAAAATAGCCGGCTTTTGAGGATTAAATAATTAAAGACGATTTACGAATTCTTGACGGTAGATTTACAAAAACTTAACTGCTTTTCTCTTCAAGGGCACTAAAAGAACAAACTTGTCTTTAGCTTGTGGCAATTCTTCTTGTTCTTACCCCTATTTTTAAATTTAAGGATTGCCGAAAACGCAAAAGAACAATATCATTTATCCATTGCAAAAATATTGCAATCCGAATCATGAGGAGATGAGGAAAGCCTATCATTTGTAACGACCAAGTGGCTTGGAAGTTGCAGCTTAGGCAAAGGAGAGAGATCGTTTTACGGTTTCATGAGAACCCAATTTTTGCGCTGCAACAATTGGGTTTTTTTTCGCCTAAAAAACCAGAGGGGAGCGGACCTTTCGCCCACCCCCATGGTCGAGGAGGAGGAAATCATCTATCTATAATTAAGCATCTAATTAAGTGCTTAAAAACACAATGACAGAATGTCGATGAATGTAGACTTAATAACCACTATTAATTTCATAATAGTCAAAAAATGTCTTGGAAGTGGTAGTATCTAAAAAGAAAACCGGAGGGTAAGGAAAGTGAAGTGGCTTCTACTATCCTATTCCCTCGGTGAAGGAGGAGGAAATCATCTTACACCTCGAATGTTATTATTATTTTGGCTTTTCTTCCATAGACTAAAACTGAACGTATACATAAGTTAATTTAAAGCCCTTAATCCCTAACTAGCCACTTTTTTAATTTTGAGCATCGCTATGGCTTACAGTGCAAAAGCACCACTCCCCCCTCTTAATGCGCTTAAAGCGTTCGAAGTGGCCGCACGCCACCTCAATTTAACTAAAGCTGCCGCAGAATTATTCGTTACACCTGCCGCCGTTAGTAGGCATATAAAAGTATTGGAAGAGTATTTAGACGTAACGCTATTCATTCGGGGCAATCAGGGTCTTGAGCTGACCGAAGTTGCCCTGCATTGTTACCCAAAACTCAGTAATGGTTTTTCGACATTAGCTGAGGCAGTGACGGAAATTAGGCAACGTACCAATCGTCGCCAGTTAACCGTCGGAATGGCACCTTCGTTTGCGTCAAAGTGGTTTATTCCTAGAATGAATCAATTTACTGAAATGTTTCCCGATATCGACCTGAGGATTCTTTCAAGCTCTGACTATTTAGAGTCTTATAAAGGCGCCAAGCATGGAAGAGATGGTACGGATGTTTCCATAAGATTCGGTAAAGGGAATTACCCAGATTGCCATGCTACAAAATTATTTACGGTGGGTGTAACGCCACTATGCAGCCCTAGCCTGCTTGATGGAGAATATCCATTAAACAAAAACAAAGCAGATAATTTGGCACACTACACCTTGATACATGATGATACGTTACATGGCGGCCAACAAGACTGGGATACTTGGCTGAGTCAGTCAGGCGTGGAAGATGTTGATACATCGCGTGGCTCACGATTTAATCATGTATCGTTAGCGTTAGAGGCTGCGGTAGCTGGACATGGGGTTGTCCTTACCATTAAAGAACTCGCCTCAATAGACATTAACGAAGGGCGATTAATCGCACCATTTGATCTTGAGCTTCCACTGGACTACAGCTATCACTTGGTTATGGATGAGAACAAACAAGATAACGAGACGATTAATACGTTCGTCGAATGGATCCGTGGAGAAGCCGAACCTACTTAAGACTCCAAGCTACCTCTCAACAAATGAACGCTCGATGACATAATCGCCCTGGACACCTATTTTAGGGCTAATTTCAAAACCGAGACCGTCCAGCATGTCGCAGATATCCTTGAGCATCGCTGGACTGCCGCACACCATTGCCCGATCCGTTACAGGATTTAGCTGTGGCATTCCGAGATCCTCACACAATTTCCCAGAAGCTACCAAATCGGTTAAACGGCCTTGGTTTCTGAAAGGCTCACGCGTCACCGCTGGATAATAGCAAAGCTTCGAATCGATCATTTCCCCAAGGTACTCATGCTTCTTCAAGCCCTCTGAGAGCCAATCGTAGTAACCTAGCTCACTTAGAAAGCGAACCCCATGAAATAAAATGATTTTGTCAAAACGCTCGTATATTTCGGGGTCTTTGATAATACTCAAAAAAGGCGCAAGGCCTGTTCCAGTAGCGAACAAAAATAAATTGTTACCATCCTTCACATCATCAGGAACAAGGGTGCCGGTTGGCTTGCTTCCAATCAAAACATCATCACCAATTTTCAGGTGTTGTAACCTTGAGGTTAATGCCCCGTTCGGCGCCTTAATACTGTAAAACTCAAGATAGTCATCATAGTTTGCACTAGCAATACTGTAAGCACGCATCAACGGGCGAGGCTCAGCCTCCAAACCGATCATAATAAATTCACCATTGCGGAAACGAAGCCCATCATCACGAGTCGTTTTAAAACTAAATAACGTATCATTCCAATGTTTAACATCGGTGACTTTTTCAGTGGCGTATTTAGCCATTATCGTTCCTGTGAATTTAACTGAGTGAGATGCAGGGAATATGGTATCGCTTGATATGAATTTCAAGGAATCAATTTAAGATGCTGATATTACAATCAAGCATCAAGCACCTAATCTGCAGAATCCAGCGTTCGCTTTGCGTGCTCTTTTTCTTCTTTTTGGACTTCACCAAGCTCAGTACCATCTAACTTAAACCGTGGTCCACCTCGGATTATATTCTGCAAATAGTTTTTATTTTTTGTATGACGATGCAATAGTTTTTTAATCGCTCGCTTACTAATATCAATCTTTTTAGAGGCAAGAAACTCTACAATCTGCTCATCGACACCAATCGAAAGAGGACGACGACGACGCCAGACTGAAAAGCTTTCAGCAAGCAAACGCTTAAGCTCTCGCGATTGTCGCTCGGACGGTGAAAGCTTACTGTCTTTTAACGCTTTCTTTTGCGCTTGAGACTGCATTTTTATTACACGTTTTTTACCACGTGTAAATTCCTTCACTTCATCTCCATTAGGCCTTAGTTGCTTAGGAGTTTCAACGACAGGCTTAACATCATCTGCAGCAACAGGGACTTCCTTTTTAGCTTTACGCTTAAGAGAAAGTGTTTTACGTGGTTTAACATCTGTCATTTCTGTATTCCCGAATCGTGGATTCCAATACCTAATAGTCGAGTGTAACAAATTTTTTGTTCACATTACGCTAGGGATCGTTAATTTTAAGTGAAGAATGAGCGAAAAGAGGGGAAATTAAGCTTAACGGCAAGAAAAACATAGAAAGTATAAGCTTTTCAACTGATTAAGTTGAAACCAAAAACGGGTTACAGAAACTGCAACCCGTTAAAATTTGGCGGAGAAAGAGGGATTCGAACCCTCGATAGGCTATTAACCTATACACGCTTTCCAAGCGTGCTCCTTAAGCCACTCGGACACTTCTCCGTAAGGGGGCGCAGATTACCGCATATCTAGGCCTTTGACAAGTCAATCTCCTGAGGGGATAAATGTCGCCATGCGCCTTGTTCTAACCCAGGATCAAGCTCTATATGCCCGATAGCTTCGCGATGAAGCCCAACAACTTCATTCCCTACAGCAAGCAGCATTCTTTTAACTTGGTGATAACGACCTTCGGTGATGTGTAGAATAATTTTTTGGGAGTCTAGAACGTCAACAACTGCCGGTTTCGTAAGCTTTTTTTCGCCTTCCAACATAATCCCCTGCTCTAACAGCTGCTTTGCTTCTGGCGTAATAGTTTCAGCTAAGTCAACTCGGTAGCGCTTGCTATGCTCATGCTTTGGCGATGTAAGGCGATGAGACCATTTGCCATCATCAGTTGCAATTAGCAGTCCTGTTGTATCTTTATCCAACCTACCCGCTACATGCAGCTGCTCACGACGGGGTACAAGTAGGTAATCGAATACGGTTAAGGTGTTTTTGTCCTTATTTGCACTGACGCAGCCAAGGGGCTTATTAAGCATGTAATAACGGGGTTTTGGTGCGCTTATAGTGGTTCCTAGGTAAATGACCTGATTTTCTTCAGTTACCTTGACGGTTCCCTTTTGAGCAACGACTCCGTCAACAGTTACATCACCCTGACGTATTGCTTTGCTTGCCTGAGAACGCGTCAGATTGGACGCGTTACTCAACAACTTATCTAGACGCATCAATCAAGCGTCGTAAGGATTACGCATAACCATGGTATGGTCACGGTCTGGACCTGTAGAAATTATATCGACTGGTGTGTCTAGCAGTTCGGCCATCCGAGCCAGGTAACGCTTTGCGTTTTCTGGAAGCTCATCGTAAACAGTTACGCCAAATGTGTTTGATTGCCAGCCCGGCATGGTTTCAAAAATGGGCTTGCAGCGAGCAAATGCAGCCGCTCCTGAAGGTGGGACTTTTACAATTTCTCCATCAAGCTCATAAGCCGTACAAATATTGATCGTTTCAAGCTCATCCAGCACATCAAGCTTTGTTACACATAAGCCACTGATGCTGTTAATACGCATTGCACTTGAAAGGGCAACAGTGTCTAACCAACCACAACGACGTGCGCGACCTGTTGTAGCCCCGAACTCTTGTCCTTTGGCTGCAATGCCTGCGCCAACGTCATCAAATAACTCTGTTGGAAACGGCCCAGCGCCAACACGGGTTGTGTAAGCTTTAGTAATACCGAGAATATAATCAAGATCCCTAGGACCCACCCCACTTCCTGTAGATGCGCCACCGGCAGTTGTATTAGAGGAGGTAACGTAAGGGTATGTACCGTGATCAATATCTAGCAATGACCCTTGGGCGCCCTCAAACATTACGTTATCACCGCTGCGCCTTAGCTCATGCAAACGATTTGAAATGTCCGCCATCATTGGCTTTAATCGCGCGGTGTAAGCAAGCGTGTCAGCTAGTACTTGATCGTAATCGACCGTATCGGCCTTATATAAATGCTCCAGAGCAAAGTTATGGTATTCCATCACCGTTTTAAGCTTGTCAGCAAACTTGGCTTCGTCGAGTAGATCGCCTAGGCGTATACCACGCCTTGCGGCTTTATCTTCATAAGAAGGCCCAATACCGCGCCCAGTGGTACCAATCGCTTTTTTACCCCTTGCGGCTTCACGAGCAGCGTCAAGTGCTGCATGGTAAGGCAATATCAACTGACACGAGACAGATAGCTGTAAACGCTCTGTTACTGGCACCCCTTCGGACTCAAGCATGTCGATTTCTTTTAACAATGCCTCTGGTGATAACACCACACCATTGCCGATCATGCACTCTACATTTTCGCGCAAAATACCGGACGGGATTAAATGTAAAACGGTTTTCTCACCCTTAATGACCAAGGTATGTCCAGCATTGTGCCCACCTTGAAAGCGAACCACTCCACTGGCGTTCTCCGTCAAAAGGTCAACAATCTTACCCTTGCCTTCATCACCCCATTGGGTCCCAAGCACTACAACAAACTTACCCATCTCAACTCTCTCTAAGCCAAACTAACGTTTCTTTCGATTCTAAGTCGCAGGAACTATTTGCCATTGCCCTGAACTTTGCTCAATCACTCGATCACAGCCTTGCGAACTTGCAGGTATTTGATCCTGTGACACTAATTGACGAATGACGACTTCGCCTTGCTCTCTCAATGTTGTTATTAAGGCTAAGAGCTCAGGATCGTCACCTACCGGTGCCAATATTCCACTACTGTCTAATGGCGTATCAACCAATCCCTTCAATTCTAATAAAGTCCTAAGGTTACAACTAAAACCTGTTGCTGGGCGTGAGTTACCAAAGTTTTCGCCAATACCATCATAGCGCCCGCCCCTAGCAATCTCTCTACCATTCTCGGGAATGTAAGCGGCGTAAACTATTCCAGTATGGTAGGTGTAACCTCTCATTTCTGCTAAATCAAGGTTAACCACTAATGATGGATAAGCTTGCATCAGCTTTTCAACTAACTGCTTAAGGTAACTTAGAGACTCTGAAATTTCTGGGCTTGCAACACTCAATTTTTTTGCTGCCTCGCCCTCAAGCAAAGCTATATCGCCATGAAGCCTAGGTAAGGATTTTAACAAATCACAGCTAGATGCATCAAAAGAAGACTGTTCTAACCAACGGTCAATTTCAGGTAATGATTTTCGCTCAAGTTGATCCAAATACGTTTTTTCTTGAGCCGCTGACAAGCCTACTTGGGCCACTAAAGCCCTAAGGATTCCAACATGACCCAGATCTAAAACAATCTTTTTAGAGCTAGCAAGTTGCAAAGTTTCAATCATTAATGCAATGACTTCAAAATCACTTTCCAAGCCAGCATGACCAAAAAGCTCAGCTCCAACCTGAATGGGTGAACGAGATCCCCCCGCTACAGCACTGTGAGTGCGCAGAACCGAACCGATATAGCAGAGCCTGTTGGGTTGATTTGGAAGCAGAGACATTCCATGAGAATCTATTCGAGCAACTTGCGGAGTGATATCAGCCCGCAAACCCATCATCCGACCATTAGTTTGATCCGTAATTTTAAACGTTTGAAGATCAAGCTGTGATCCCATCGCAATGCTTAGCGACTCAAGATACTCAACCAAAGGCGGCATAACAAAACGATACCCCCAGCCTCGATATAAATCCAAGAGCTCTCTTCGCATTGCTTCAAGAGCCTCTGCTTCTGCAGGCAAGGATTCGTTAATTCCATCAGGAAGCAACCAGTATTTCATGTCAAACGATTCTCGTGTGGCATTAAATCAAAAAGAGTATTATCAAGCCTGCAACCATACTGCCGAACCCCATCAGACGTAAAGACTTATCCGGCATTTCCAGAACACTTTTATACACTTCTTTTAATTTGGAGGGGGCTAAGAAGGGTAGAATCCCTTCGATAATGAGCACCAAGGCAAGAGCAGCTAAAAGATCATTCCAATTTAGATTCACTATTAACTGCTCTTGATTGATATTGTGCGACTTAAATGATTATTGGGTTTTCTGCTTAAAGTAGCGGAAAAACTCAGAGTCAGGATCCATA
>CALKXC010000188.1 GCA_938004025.1 uncultured Leucothrix sp.
GATCAGTTAGTAGGTATTTGGATATTGTTATACTTCTTACTGATCATTCCACTCCAAGAATCCTCAAAATTCCAAGCAACCATTGGTAAATATTTACTCGGACTACAGGTGATTAACACGAGAGGGGATAGAATTGGAATCTTCCGTTCTTTCTGGCGTAGTCTAGTGACGGTTCTTTGCTGTATCGCTTTCAAAGTAGTGGTCTTTGTTAATATCATCCTGTCTTACTGGCGCTCTGAAATTTTGCAAGACACCCTTTCACGATCCTACGTCATCATGCGGCCGGGTTATCTATAGCGTCAGCCTGTGGTGTTAACTTAGCTCCGCCCCTCGTCGTTAGGGTTGTTTGAGCTTTGGGTGATAGGAGACTCGGAAGGACTGCGCAAAGTTAACACCACAGGCTTCTTTAGATTGGTGTCTCTAATTTTTTATATTAATCCAATGGCTTTGTCGATGGCGTTTATATTGCAGTTTGATTCTAGGTGTAGTGCTAGCGTATCTAAAGCGGCGTCAACTTGTTCGTTCCATTCACCGGATTGTGCGGCTACTCCGAGTTTTTCTAAGAACTCATGTCGATAGACCGCATTGTCAAACAGGCCATGGGCGTACATGCCTGCGATGTTTCCTTGCACGTATCCAATGACTTCTCCTTGTTGGTTTAATAAGTATGGCTTAGCGTTGTTGTCGGCGGTGGTTTTTCCGTGGTGTATTTCGTAGCCAATCACTTGAGCGCCACTGCTAACTAATTTGGCTTGGGTTTGCTGGGTAGTTTTTTCGGCTTCTAGGGTGGTTTTGATGCCTAAAAGGTTTAATCCCGTACTGGCATAACCTCCTTCTAGGTTGTGTGGGTCTTCAAGCGATTTACCAAGCATTTGCATGCCGCCACAGACTCCCAGTATTTGAACGCCTCTCGTGGATAATTGATGAAGCTGGGCGGCAAAGCCTTTTTGTTTAAGAAAGTCCAAGTCATGACTAACGTGTTTTGATCCTGGAATAATCACTGCCGCTATGGATGTATTATCTATTTGGTCGATGGAGTCAACAAAGTTGACCTGGACTGCTGTTTCATTCAAGAGCGCATCAAACTCATCAAAATTAGACATATAAGGTGTACGAATGATGGCTATTTCTGTTTTGCTTGAATGTTTGATTTCTGTTTGTTGTGAGTAGGCGTCTTCAGTGGGTAGAGGCAGATTCAGCATGGGTATAATGCCCAATGTTGGTATGTTAGTTTTCCCTTCTAGCCAATCCATTGCATTTCCAAGTAGAGTTGGATCACCTCTAAATTTATTAAGCAAGAATCCTGCGATTCTTTCCTGCTCATTGGTAGCTAAGCAATGCCAGGTTCCCAATAAGTGTGCGAAAGCCCCACCCCGATCAATATCAGAGGCCAATAGTACTTTAGCTTCTGCTTCTAGCGCGACGCTCATATTGACAATATCACCGGATCGTAGGTTGATCTCAGCAGGACTGCCAGCTCCTTCTATAATCAACAAGTCGTAGTCTTGTTTCATTAAATGTAGGCTATTTTTAACAGTTTCCCATAGATAGATCTTGCGTTCTTGCCAGGGGATTTTCTTTAATTGAGGCTGGGCTTTGCCGAGCAAAATTACCTGAGACATTGAGTCTGCTTCAGGTTTAAGTAGTACAGGGTTCATGTGTACGGTTGGAATCACTCTGGCTGCTTGGGCTTGTAACAACTGAGCTCTGCCAATCTCACCGCCATCGGGGGTTACACCAGCATTATTACTCATGTTTTGAGCTTTAAAAGGTGCTACTTTAAAACCACGATTTGCATATAATCGACAAAAACCTGCGGCTATATATGATTTTCCTGCGTCTGAGGTGCAGACCTGAATCATAAGCGGAGAGAGTGATGTCTTAGTATTCATAATGAGCAGCTCATGAGTAAATTAATGATGATAAAGCTTGTGCATTGGAGTCTGTCGATAAGACTGTTTTGAGTCAATAAAAGAACTAATTTATACCCTCTACCTGTTTGTGGGTAAGCCTTCTTGGCAATTGAAACCCATTAAATAAATTAACCGAAAACAAAAACTTTTGACATTAGTTAAATTAGGCGTTGAGCCTTTATTTATTACGTTGACAGGCCTTAAACTCATGCGCATTATTAGCGTCTTTTTATGCCTGTAGGAGATGTACCATGAGTAAACTGATAGATGGAAAAGCCTTTGCAGACCGTCTGTGTGCTACATTAGCGGAAGAAGTGGTTTCATTAAAAGCAGATAATCAGTTATCTCCTTGTATTGCTGTGGTCTTAGTTGGTGAAGATCCTGCTAGTGCAACGTATGTAGGCGCTAAAGTTAAGCGTTGCGAGCAGTTAGGTATTGCTTCTCGTTCACATCATTTAGATGTCAGTACATCAGAAGAAGAGCTACTCAGCCTGATCGATCAGTTAAACAATGACCCTGAAGTTCACGGCATCTTGGTACAGCTACCCGTTCCCAAGCAAATTAATAGCGATGCTGTGATTAATGCAATCAACCCCGACAAAGATGTTGATGGTTTCCACATCAGCAACGTCGGTGCATTATCCGTTGGTCAAAACAATATGGTACCTTGCACCCCTCT
>CALKXC010000189.1 GCA_938004025.1 uncultured Leucothrix sp.
TCGGACTTTACTAAAAGTAAATGGCGTTGGGCCAAAGATGGCGCTGGCTATTGTTTCAGGTATGACGGTAGATGAATTCGCAGAGCGAGTTAAGGCAGGGGATGCTATTGGTTTAACGCGCCTTCCGGGTGTTGGTAAGAAAACAGCCGAGCGATTAATTATAGAAATGCGGGATCGTTTGCCTAAAACTGAAGACGCAAGTTCAGCTCAAAGTGCTTCGAAACCTAACCAGCTATCGATAAAAAGTAACCCAGAAGAGGAAGCTGTGAATGCCTTGTTAGCACTTGGCTATAAGCCTACTGAAGCTAGCAAGATGGTGAGTCGCCAAGCTAATCAGGAGTTATCAGTTGAAGCGATGATTCGTAATGCACTCAAGGAGTCCTTATCATAATGGAAGATGATGGGCGCGTAATATCACCAGTTGCAGGTCTTGATGAATTGATGACAGAGGAAAAGATTCGTCCTCAGTATTTGCGTGACTATATTGGGCAACCTGCAGTGCGCGAGCAAATGGAAATATTCATTCCGGCAGCCAAAGCGCGTGGTGAAGCTTTGGATCATGTACTTATCTTTGGCCCACCAGGTCTTGGCAAAACCACACTCTCCCATATTATTGCTAATGAGCTTGGCGCTAATCTTCGTCAAACTTCAGGCCCTGTTTTAGAAAAAGCAGGTGACTTGGCAGCGTTGCTGACCAATCTAGAGCCACATGACGTGTTATTTGTTGACGAAATTCATCGTCTCAGTGCGGTCGTAGAAGAAATTTTATATCCAGCGATGGAAGACTTTCAGTTGGATATCATGATTGGTGAAGGGCCTGCCGCTCGATCAATCAAGTTGGATTTGCCGCCATTCACTCTAGTGGGTGCGACCACCAGAGCCGGCCTTTTAACATCACCACTACGTGACCGTTTTGGAATAGTTCAGCGACTCGAGTTTTATAACGTTCCTGATTTGCAGTTTATCGTGGCACGTGCTGCGGGTATCTTGGGGGTCGAGATAGATGATGGTGGCGCCTATGAAATAGCACGTCGCGCACGTGGAACCCCAAGAATTGCGAATAGATTACTCAGAAGGGTGCGTGATTATGCTCAGGTTAAGGCAGACGGTGTTATAACAGCGTCCATAGCCGACCAAGGGTTGAATATGCTTAATGTCGATCAGCAGGGGTTTGATCACATGGATAGGCGTTTGCTCTTGGCTGTCTTGGAAAAGTTTGAGGGTGGGCCGGTAGGGGTTGATAATATCGCCGCAGCCATTGGTGAAGAAAGAGGGACTATTGAAGATGTGCTTGAGCCATATCTGATTCAACAGGGTTACCTAATGCGAACGCCGCGCGGACGTATGGCAACAAAACTAGCTTGGGATCACTTTTCTTTATCCAAGCCAGATGACAATTCGTAAATGTTTGTAAATTGAATGAGCTCTCACACTAAAAAAATGATAATTTGGAGAGGCTGTGCCAAATAATAGTAAAACTAAAATGTTTACCTTTCCTATACGTGTCTATTACGAAGATACCGACGCCGGTGGCGTTGTATACCATGCTCAATATTTGAATTTTTTTGAACGTTGTCGCACGGAATGGCTACGACAGTTAGGTTATGAACAAGATTGGTTACGTGCTGAAGATAATACGTTGTTTGTAGTGAGCTCTTTGAGTATCGATTATTTACAGCCTGCGTTATTTAATCAGCAACTAAACGTAACAACTGAGGTCACAGATTTAGGAGCAAGCCGCTTAATAATGAAACAACAAATTCTGCGAGATTCAGAGTCTGGAAAGATAGAAACACTTGCACAAGGTCAAGTTACCTTGGCTTGTCTTGATAGTAATAAGTTTAGACCAAAACGAATACCTCTGATGATCAGAGAGTCATTGTTAATTACGGAAGCTCATATAGATTCGTCAAACGCTAAGGGGAATACTTGAATGTCATTTGATCATTCAATCTGGAAGTTAATACTGGAAGCCAGTGTTGTTGTGCAAGTAGTGATGGGCTTATTGCTCTTAGTTTCGCTAATCTCGTGGACCGTGATCATAATAAAGTGGTCGCAAATTGGCGCGGCAAGACGAAATCAAGATCGTTTTGAAAAGCGCTTTTGGAGCGGTGTCTCCGTCGATAAACTTTACGATGACCTCTCGAAGAAAGTTAATAAGCGTGGCTTAGAGAGTATGTTCTTTAGTGGTTATCATGAGTTTTTAAGATCGCGACAAGTTGAAGGTAGCATACAGGTTCCTGCGATTGTGGGTGCCCAGCGAGCGATGCGTGTTGCTGAGTCCCGTGAGCTAGAAAAGCTAGAAGGTAAGTTGTCTTTTCTTGCAACGGTTGGATCTACCAGCCCTTATATCGGTTTGTTTGGAACCGTTTGGGGAATCATGAATTCCTTTTTGTCACTTGGGCAGATGCAGCAAGCTTCGTTAGCTGTGGTCGCACCGGGTATAGCAGAAGCGCTAATCGCAACAGCGATGGGCTTGTTTGCAGCGATACCCGCTGTAATAGCCTATAATAAATTTAGTGACGGTGTGGACAGAGTGGCTAATAATTACGAGAATTTCCGTGAAGAATTTACCACTTTGCTAGAACGTAACAGTAAGCCGGTAGGACGATAGAGATGTCTCGTCGAAGTCGCCGCGGTCGCCGAGCAATGGCCGATATGAATGTTGTGCCTTACATAGACGTGATGCTCGTATTACTCGTAATATTTATGGTGACAGCGCCCATGATGCAATCAGGGGTAGAGTTGGATTTGCCAAATGCTGATACGACTCCTTTGGTTAATGACTCTGAAAGCTCTGCGGTCATTATCTCTGTTAGCGAGTCAGGAGAGTACTTTGTGGGTGACAGTGACGCGCTTACTCGTGAAGCACTTGCTGAGCTGATGGATGAAGAGTTGGCCGACTCTAAAACGAAACCGGTTTATATAAGAGCAGATAAAGAAGTTGCCTATGGGTTTTTGATGCAAGCGATGGCTGCTGCTCAAAAATCTGGTGCTACAAACATAGGGTTGATGGCTGACCCGGAAGCACTAAATAACTAATGTTTAAAGTGCCTTTAAAGCATTATTTTGCGTTTATCGTAGCCATCCTGTTGCATGGATGGGTTGCGTTGCTTTTCGTAGTAAGCTTCGAGTTTGAGAAGCCGCCGGCAGCGTCGGGTGATCTCAAGGTGCCGATAAATCTGGTGTCCAGTGATTTGGCAGCAATTCTGGCTAAACCACCCATAAAAGCACCTGAAAATAAGGTTGCTGATGTTCAGCCTGATAAAGATAAAGCAGCTGCCGAGAATGCCGCTAGAAAAAAAGCTGAAGAAGATAAAGTAGCCGTCGAAGCTGAAAAAGAAAGACAAGCGATAGAAGCAAAAAAACAGCTTGAACTGAAGATAGCTGCTGAAGAGCAAAAAAAGCGTGAACAAGCGGCAGAAGAGGCAGAGCAAGCCAGTATAATAGCGGCAGGGATTGCAGCGAAGATTAAAGCTGAAAAAGAGGCTGAACAAAAAAAGATTGAAGAAGAAAATACGAAGCGCCTGAATGCGGAAAAGCAAGCCCAGGAGGCAAGTGAGAAAGCTGCCAAGCAAGCGCAGTTAAAAAAGGAAAAAGCAGAAGCTGAGGCTAAGAAGCAGCAGGAAGCAAAAAAAGCTGCCGAAGCGAAAGCGCAGCGAGAAAAAGAGATAGAAGCAGCAAGAGCTAAAAAAGTTCGAGAAGAAGCTGAAGCGAAAGCGCAGCGCGAAAAAGAGATAGCGGCCGCTAAAGCTAAGAAGGATCGAGAAGCTGCTGCCGCCAAAGCACAGCGCGAGAAAGAAGTTGAGGCTGCCAGAGCTAAGAAAGTGCGAGAAGAAGCCGCAGCCAAAGCAAAGCGAGAAAAGGAAATAGAGGCAGCTAGAGCGAAGAAGGTTCGTGAAGAAGCTGCTGCAGAGCTAAAAAGGCAGCAAGAAATCGCTGCGGCTAAAGCGAGAGCGGAAGCGATTAAGAAGCGGCAGCAAGAAGAGGCGGAAAAAGCTAAAGCTGAGGCTGCCCGCAAAGCGGAAGCTTTGAGAGCTAAGAAGCAGCGTGAAGCCGCGGCTCGCAAAAAAGAGCAAGAGAAAAAAGCGGCAGAAGCCAAGCGCAAACAACTAGCCAAAGAGAAGGCTGAGAAGGAATTAAGAGAAAAGCGCCGCAAAGAGTTTGAAGCAAAGAAGCGTGAAGAAGCTCGAAAAAAGAAAGAAGCAGCTGCCAAGGCAAAAGCAAAGAAGGAGCGATTAGCCGCCGAGCAAAAACGCAAGGCTGCTGAAGCCAAGCGAGCTGCCGAGGCTAAGAAAAAGGCTGAAGCTGCTAAGCGAGCAAAGCAAGAAGCAGAAAGAAA
>CALKXC010000190.1 GCA_938004025.1 uncultured Leucothrix sp.
GTTTTAACCGTGCCGTTTTCTTGCACATGACGCATTAAATCGAGATATTGCTTCATAAGCTGTAAACCTAGTCTTTAACAGGGTGCTTTTTATAGCCCCACCAAATTAAGCCGAGGCCTACGAGTAGCATAGGAATTGAAAGTAGCTGCCCTTGAGTCATCCACTGAAATGCTACAAAGCCAATGTGTGCATCTGGCACTCGGAAGAATTCGACTATGATTCTGGCGATGGCATATCCAACTAAGAAAAGCCCTGTCACTGCACCCATTGGGCGCGGTTTGCTTGAGTATAACCAGACGATAACAAACAGCGCCAAACCTTCAAGCGCGGCTTGATAAAGCTGTGAAGGGTGACGAGCCAATGCGTCAACGTTAGGGAAAACCATTCCCCAAGATACATCCGTTGGGCGTCCCCAAAGCTCAGCATTGATAAAGTTACCGATTCTACCCGCGCATAGTCCAAGAGGAACAAGAGGGACGACAAAGTCAGAAACTTTCAACAAAGGAAGTTTAAATTTGCGAGCTAGCAACCAAGATGCAATACCCACACCGATAAGACCGCCGTGGAAGCTCATTCCACCTTCCCAGATGCGAACTAACATGAGTGGGTCTTGTAAAAAAGACGAAAAATTATAGAACAATACAGAGCCGATTCGGCCGCCCAATATGACGCCTAAGGCCCCATAAAACAGAATGTCATCAACCTGATCGGGAGTAATGCTGCTGCCAGGTTTGCGAGCTCGATACTTCCCCATTAACAAGAACGCAATAAAACCAATGACGTACATTAGCCCATACCACTGCACACCGAAGTTTTCAGTAAAGTGGATCGCAACAGGATCAAATTGAGGATGAGTTAGCATATTATTTTGCCTTAAAAGAAGAGGTTGCGAAGCTGTTGACCAGGGTCTTCTGCGCGCATGAACGCTTCACCCACTAAAAAACTATTAACACCATGCTTGCGCATCAATTCAATGTCTTGAAGTGTATGAATACCACTTTCAGTAACTACAATTCTGTCTTCCGGAATCATTTCCAAGAGGTCAATGGTCGTGTTAAGTGACGTTTCAAACGTTCTTAAATTACGATTGTTGATGCCAATTAGGTCTGCGCCTAAAGGCAGTGCCGTTTTGAGTTCATCTTCATCGTGTACTTCAATCAGTACATCCATCTCTAAGTCGCGAGCAACATCGTAAAGTAATCTAAGTGACTCACTACTTAACGCAGACACAATTAACAAAATACAGTCTGCACCCATGGCACGGGCTTCATAAATTTGGTATGCATCGATAATGAAATCTTTACGGATCACCGGGATGCCACAGGCTGCGCGAGCCTGCTCTAGGTAAGCGGTGCTGCCTTGGAAGAAATCAGAATCAGTCAGTACTGACAGGCATGCTGCCCCCCCAGCTTCATAACTTGCCGCTATTTCACTAGGTACGAAGTGCTCACGAATCACGCCTTTACTTGGCGATGCCTTTTTAACTTCTGCAATAACCGCCGATTGATTATCGGCTAGTTTATTTCTCATTGCTTGAACGAATGGACGAATTGGATCCGCTCTCATCGCCGCTTTCATAACCTCTTCAGTCGAGTTTGACTGACGCCGGTTATGAACTTCTTGAACTTTGCTTGCGATGATTTTTTTCAGAATGTCTGAAGCATTGGCGAGTGGGTTGTGGTTCATGCCGCTGTTTTCTCAATTAGTGCGTTAAGTTTATTCATCGCTAAGCCACTTTCAATGACTTCAACGGCGCGTTTGATACCGTCTTCTAAGGTGTCGGTCAAGTTAGCGGCATAAATAGCCGCACCTGCGTTGAGTGCTACGATGTCGCGGGCAGGGCCAGCTTCATTGCTAAGTACGCTTTTGACCATTGCTAAACTCTGTTCAGAGTTTTCAACCGTAATGTTACTCAGTGATTGATCAGCAAAGCCAAAGTCTTCCGGCTTGATGCTGTATTCAGTAATTTCACCATTTTTTAGTTCAGCCACGCGTGTAGCACCTTCAATGCTGATTTCATCCAAACCAACATCTGCATGAACGACAAGCACGTGATTGCTGCCTAATTTTTTCAGTACCTCAGCGATTGGCCTAACGAGTTCAGCACTAAATACGCCTAAAAGCTGATTAGGCGCACCAGCCGGATTTGTCAAAGGGCCAAGCACGTTAAATACGGTGCGTACCGCCATTTCTTTTCGGGGCCCAATCGCGTGCTTCATGGCACTGTGATGCATCGGCGCAAACATAAAACCTACGCCAAGTTCCTCAACGCAGGCTTTAACCATGTCTGGATCAACGTTTAGGTTAACGCCGGCTGCCTCTAATAAGTCAGCGGCTCCCGATTTACTAGATACTGAGCGATTACCATGCTTTGCAACATGGCCACCTGCTGCGGCTACAACAAAGCAGCTCGCTGTTGAGATATTAAAAGTGCTGCTACCATCGCCACCCGTTCCCACAATGTCCACTAGATTGTCTGCATCGATAGTCACTGGTGTCGCAAGGTCTCTCATGACCTGTGCAGCCGCCGTTATTTCATCAACAGATTCGCCTTTAACACGCAGTGCAATTAGAAAGCCACCAATCTGGGCATCCGTTGCAATTCCGGTCATGACTTCGTTCATCACATCCGTCATTTCTTGCTTGGTAAGGGACTCGTTTTCGAGCAATTTAGCAATGGCTTGTTTAATATTCATATTGCTTCTTGGTGGGTAGATAAATCAATTTTGCATGGTAGCATGCGATCCCAGCGCTTTCACTTTTTTCAATTATTGAAGATGGAATTTAATATGGCTTTTCTCACTAGTGAGTTCCCGGGAGGTTATGAACGTCACTTGCTAAGGCGCATTCATCATGCCTATTTATTTGGTGGCGTATCGGCGAATAAAGATGAGTTATTAGCAGAGGCAATTACTAAAGATGAAGCGTATGCCAGTGTTTTCTCTGAGCAGTTTGAATCTGTGTTAGAACGAGCAGTATCGTTAAAACCTAGTGAAGAAACCGAGGTGGTGCTGGAAGTAAAAGCTGAGCTAGATAGGCTGTATACCGTTACTGGAAGTCTTTGTGGTCAACAGAAAAGTAACCGTGAAGCTTTGACTCGTCTTATCAGTCTGACGATGCAAAGTGTGAGAAGTGCAGCGGGTAATGATTCATTGGCTCTTAAGGAGCTTCAAGAAGAAGAGGCAGCGCGTAGCTTACATTTTAAATTGTTGGAAAGTTCGTTAGTGGCTGATTTGCTAAACAGCGATTTAGGTACAGGCGCATACATTCCAACGGAAGAGTTAATTCCAACACTGCTGAGCGCCGATAAATCAGAGCTAGCAGATGCTGTGCAATTATTTGACCTAGAGCAGACTTCAGAGATTATTCAACAAGCTGAGCGAGTTTTGAAGTCAAGTATCATTAAGGCTGAAGACGAAAATTCTGGAATAGCCTTAGCGACTGAAAAGCTTGAGTTTATAAAAGGCTACCGTGTTTATCTAGAAGGTAATGCCTAGTAACTAAGGCTGAGACTGCAGTGTTTTGAAGATCAGCTCAAACGAGCCTTCAAACTCTGATATCACGTCGTTATTGACTTGATTGATCAGATAGGTTGCGTAGTTTTCAGAATCCTTACGGAAAAACTCTCGATAGTCGCTAGTAGCCATGCCACCAATGTTGCCCGGTACTCTCTCGACAACCCATTCATAAGCCTTGCCTTCAAGGTCACGGGT
>CALKXC010000191.1 GCA_938004025.1 uncultured Leucothrix sp.
TGTGCTAATGGTACTGGTGAGTCGGAGCGCTTCAGACATATTTAGAACCATTGTGTTTTCTATTATTAGCTTGATAGTCGCCGTAGTATTTGCAATGCAAATGTTAGGGGGCGACTTCATTAGTGGTTTCTTAGCTGATCGTATATGGCATCTTATTTTGCCAACGATCGTGCTTTCTTATGCAAGTTTTGCCTCTCTAGCCAAAATTATGCGCACCTCAATTCTTGAAAACCTCAATGCAGATTATGCAAGAACGGCCAGAGCAAAAGGTGTCGCTGAGGAAGATGTACTTTGGCAGCATGTGTTTAGAAATAGTTTGTTGCCCCTAATCACAATCTTAGCAGGGATACTGCCTAGCCTATTGGCCGGTTCGGTGATTGTTGAACAGATTTTTTCAATAGATGGCATGGGTAAATTGGTTATCGAAGCAGTGCAGGCGCGTGATAGAGAGTTAGTGCTGTCGATTACTTTGATATCAGGGATTCTTACTTTAATTGGTTATTTGATTTCAGATATTTTGTACACATTGGTAGATCCGAGGGTGCAATATGACTAAGCGATCAACAGAAAGCGTTTCATACGCTAGTCGGATATTGAGCAGTGCATTTTCTGGGTGGGGTGCAAGAATAGGGCTGACATGGGTTATTGTTTTGGCTTTTGTTGCCTGCTTCTCACCGTTCCTTGCTAATACGATGCCGCTGTTGATTAGTGAAAATGGGCAGCTGTCGATGCCTATTCTGCGCTATCTCAGTGCTGAAGATTTGATGTTGATGGTGCTTTTCACCGCGACTTTATTACTTTGGAAAATCCCTTTAAAGTTTTCGACTAAAGCTGCGATTGCAGCATCTTCAGCATTAATTGCTCTGTTGGTTGGGCTGGCAATTTTGTCTCCACCGAAAACAATTATCTATGATCAGTTCCGAGATAAGGAAGTTGTAGCCTCATACGACTGGCAAGTGCTACCGCCTATACCTTATTCACCAAGTGATTACTTGCGTGATTTTGGTGATAACAGTTTAAAAGCGCCAATGGAAAGCGATGCCCCATTTCACTTAATGGGGACAGATTCTACAGGCTCAGACGTAGCGAGTCGTATGGTGCATGCCTCGCGTGTTGCATTAAGTATTGGCTTCATTGCAACGGGTATATCGATGTTCATTGGTATCATTATCGGTGGTCAAATGGGCTACTTTGCGGGCCGTTTTGATATGATAGGGATGCGGATCGTTGAGGTATTTGAGGCGATACCTGTGCTGTTTTTGTTGCTGGCTTTCGTCGCTTTTTTTGGGCGATCCGTTTATATCATTATGATAATAATTGGGGTGACCGGATGGTCCGGCTATGCCCGCTATATAAGGGCAGAGTTCTTAAAACTGCGCAAACAGGATTATGTTCAGGCGGCTATTGCTAGTGGCTTGCCACTGCGTTCGATCTTATTTCGACACATGCTGCCTAACGGTATTGCGCCGGTTTTGGTGGTGGCGAGTTTTGGTGTGGCCGCAGCAATTTTAACAGAGGCTACCTTAAGTTTCTTAGGTTTAGGCCCAGTTGAGGCTCCTTCTTGGGGGAGCATGCTTAATGAGGCTGTGAAGTCCTCGGTCTTTAACTGGTGGATGGCAGTGTTCCCTGGTGGTGCAATTTTCCTCACTGTTTTCTCATACAACCTAATGGGTGAAGCGCTTCGTGATGCAGTTGACCCTCAACTGTCGAAGAAAGCTGGGGTTGTTTCATGAGCTTATTGGAAGTCCAAAACCTCAAGACCTATCTGAACAGTGGCGGTAAGGTCGTGAAGGCGGTCGATGATGTTAGCTTTAGCATTAATCGCGGTGAAACCTATTGCCTCGTGGGTGAGTCAGGCAGTGGAAAATCCATATGTGCATTGTCGATAATGCAGTTGTTGCCAGCAGGAATTGCATCACACCCAGCTGGCTCAATTAGATTTGATTGGCAAGATCATGATAATAGCCATGATTCTGGAGCTCTGGATCTACTGACCTTAGAAGATGATGCATTGCGTAACATTCGCGGTGCTAGCATTGCTATGATTTTTCAAGAGCCAATGACGTCACTCAATCCGGTGTTTAGCATCGGCGAGCAAATCGTTGAAGCTTTGCAATTGCATAATCCTGAGCTGTCTGATGACGAAGCGAAATCCCAAGCAATTGATGCTTTGGATCAAGTACAGATTAAATCAGCAGCAACTCGATTTGATGATTTTCCTCATCAGCTGTCAGGCGGTCAAAGGCAGCGTGTAATGATTGCAATGGCGCTGGCGTGCAAGCCTGATTTGCTCATTGCGGATGAACCAACAACGGCATTAGATGTGACAGTGCAGGCCGAAATCCTTGAGCTAATGCGAGATTTACAAGCCCAGAAAGGCATGGCGATTCTATTTATTACGCATGACTTCGGTGTGGTTGCTGAGATGGCGCATCAAGTTGGCGTTATGCAAAATGGAAGGTTGGTTGAGCAAGGTTTGACCAAAGAGGTTTTAGCTAACCCGCAGCACACTTACACTCAGCAGCTTTTGGCTTCAGTGCCTGAAAACTTAACAAAATCTGTGGTTGATACTGCCGCTTATGATTCTGAAGCACCCGTGTTGGTAAGCGTTAAAGATTTAGACGTTTGGTTCCCTCTTCGGGCGGGATTGTTCCGACGAGTAAAAGATCATTTAAAAGCAGTTGATGGAATTGATCTAGATATTCGTAAAGGCAGTATCATGGCTTTGGTTGGTGAGTCTGGCTGT
>CALKXC010000192.1 GCA_938004025.1 uncultured Leucothrix sp.
GAGATTGCCCGTTTCTTCGTGGGAGTAGATTGCGTTTATATCAAGCTGTTTTGACAGAGCTTTTAGAACTTCAACCGCGTCGCCGACACGAACGACTAAGGGCTGACCCAAGCGAGTCAGCCTTAAATCAAGCTCAGTCAGTGATTGGCTAATAAATTGATATTGGCGAGCTGAAGTATCTGGTAGCGACCAGTACTCAGGTTCAACTATATAGAGAGGCAGAACTTTGCCTACTTCAGAAGCCGTGTGAAGCGGTAGATGGTCTTGAACACGAAGATCGCGCTTAAACCAAACAATGTTAACGACTTCTTTCATAATAAGGCTTTAACTCAGCCGCTGAACCTCACATAACAAAGACTTAAATGCCGGAAACCCACTAATAGGATCAAGGCTAGCATCATCCGTCAGCTCATTAACATTAGCCTCATTCCAACCATGGAAACAGTGCACAACACCCTGCTTCATGCGCTCTGTCACCTCCGCATAAAACATCACTTCCCCCCTCGGTGAACTCACCTTAACCGCATGACCCTGCTCAATGCCACGCGCCACAGCGTCTACAGGATGAATCTGAATTCGCGGCTTAGGATCGTAATCGAGCAAGTTAGCAATGTTATGCTGTTGAGAATGCGTAAAGTACTTCTGCCGCCCACCCGAAGTAAGCACTAAAGGGTATGACTTAAATAATTCAGGACTAGAAACGGGGCTTTCCAGCGGCTCTTTATAAATCGGCAATCCGTCATACCCTTGCTCACGCAGTTCTTGAGAATCAAACTCAATCTTACCAGTCACCGTTTTAAAACCCGTTAAGCGCCACTGCCGATCCGCATCAAGATATCCTTCATCCACCAGATCATCGATTACCTGACTGTAAACCGTCACACCTTCAGGATTATCATAAGCTTCTTCACGCACCTCATCCGGCAAACCTTTGGCCATTTCAGCCCACGACGCATCAAGGTCGCCGTGCCAAAACTCATCCGCCATGCCCATTTTCACACCCAGTTCTAAGAACATTTGAGCGTCTGGCTTAGCTTCACCGCGAGGGGTCAAAGCCTGACGGCGATATTTCACTTCTCCCTGATAAGCACAGCCAGGATAAGCAATTAATGCACTGCGCTCCAAGCTCGTCGCTGCCGGTAACACAATGTCTGCCTGCAACGTTGCTGGGTTATGAAAGAAGTCACTCGTAGCAAAGAAGTCTAACTCGCCAAGCGCACGCTCCATGCGTTTGGAGTTCGCCCACATCGCGGTATTTATCCCCATCGCCAACAAAGCATGCATTGCTTGCGGCCTGCCTTCTAAAATGCAGTCCGGCATCAACATGCTCTGCGCAGCCGGCCAATATTTAGTCCAAATTGGAAACACCTCATCACCAATGCGCGGAGGTAATTCATTGAGGCAAATATCAAACTTCTCAATCGGCTTAGGCAGCACTTTGTCATTAAAGAAACGATTGCCGCCTTCTCTGTCCACCATACCTAACACGGCTGATAGCAAAATCATGGCCCGATGGTTTTGAAAACCGTTGCTGTGCTGCACTGTTGAGGTCGGTGACATGGCTATTTGCGATGGTAAAGCCGTAGCAAACAGTTCAACCGCTGCACGTAAATCCGCTTCATCAATCCCACAAATTTCAGCAACTAAGGCTGGTGGAAAGTCTTTTACATACGCCTTGAACTGCTCAACACCACTGCCCCATTCCTCAAGAAATGCCTGATCCTGCCAGCCGTTTTCAAAGATCAAATGATGAAAACCTAACGCCAACGCCCCATCCGTACCTGGGCGAATCTGCAAATGGATATCGGCATTTTCAGCTGTCTCAGTACGACGCGGATCAACCACGATCATCTGACGATTACGTTTCTTCTTATTAAGATGATGATTTTCAAAAGGAGGTATCGAGCCAGAAGCATTGGTCGACCAAACCAACACACAACGCGTCTTTGGTGACTCAACCGTCGAGGTGGTTTTTAGCTTAAAACCATAGGTGAGTTTCTCAGCCACCATCGTGGAAGAAAAGCAGCAACCCGACTCGGTGAGATAATTTGGGCTACCGAAAGCATGAGCTAAGCGCTGCAGCTGTGGCCGTGCTTCCTTGGTATAACCTGCAAAGAAACCCACCGCTGGCGCGCCGTATTTTTCTTTAGTGAGATTAAGCTGTTCCACAATTGTATCCAGCGCGTCATCCCAGCTAATGCGTTCAAACTCGCCAGAACCACGAGGCCCTACCCGCTTTAAAGGGTACAGCAAACGATCCGGATGATACTGACGTTCCAACTGTAACTGTCCACGTGGGCAGTTGGGCAAACCATCAACTTTCGTTGCTAAACCTTCAGAGTTGATCGTGACAGTAAATGCGCAGTTAGCATCACACTCATAACAGGTCGTGTGTTTAACCGTATCTTCAGTTGCTGAGCTTATTGTTTGGTCTGTCGCAGTCTTATTTATTGTTGTACTAGTCACGGTGTCACTCTTAATCACGAAAATTTAGCGAGATTTTACCGTGAGAATAGAAACATTGGCAGCAAGTAATTATCAAATATATTTAGCCAACAACACACCACTTCATGCTAACCAGCAGTTCCTGATAATCAAAAATACGCTCACTCGTGAACTACTCGATATCATTTTGATTCATAAGCAATTAAATCAACATCTGCTGCTTCCATACGCAGCGGAATGATTGCTTGATAGGAAGCAGAATCATACCAAGCATTCAAAGAATCTAAATCTGGAAACTGTATAACCACGGTATCCGTATGCTTATGTTCACCCCCTAAGACTCGAGCTTTCTTTCCTCTAAAGATCAACGTCGCGTTCCACGGCTCAAGTGTCGGCACAATTTTTTCACGATACTCCGCCCATTTAGCAGCATCTTTCACGGTAATATGGCCAATTCCATAAGCCGTCGGTTTTACGCTATCA
>CALKXC010000193.1 GCA_938004025.1 uncultured Leucothrix sp.
GCTGTAAATAAATCATCCGCAGCTTGCTCCTCAATCAACACACCTTGCTTCAACACGCCTATCTGATGCGCCATGGTTTTCACTACGGCCAAATCATGTGTAATAAACAGATAAGTCAGCCCAAGGTCAGACTGTAAATCCTTAAGCAGATTCAATACTTGCGCCTGTACCGAAACATCCAGTGCAGAAGTGGGTTCATCACAAACAATAAACTTCGGATTTGATGATAAAGCGCGAGCAATTGAAATACGTTGGCGTTGACCACCACTAAATTGATGTGGAAACTTATTTGCGTCATCACCCTGTAAGCCAACCTGCTCTAGCAACTCAGTAACTCGCTTAACCGTGGCTTTGCGACCTTCTGTAATGCCAAAGGCACGCAGCGGCTCAGCAACCAAATCACGTACTCGCCAACGTGGATTCAAACTCGCGTAAGGCGACTGAAACACCATTTGTATATCACGACGGTTTTCTTTGGGCATCCGCATCGAAATTTGATTCCCTGCGATCCTCACTTGCCCACTAGTCGCGTTATCAACACCGACTACTATTCTCGCCAGCGTCGATTTACCAGAGCCACTTTCACCAACCAGCGCATAAGTCTGACCTTGCTCGATAGACAAACTCACGTCGCTTAAAGCATGAACGCTCTGAGTTTTACTAAACATGCTGCGCTTATGGAATGCTCTGGAGACTGCATTAACTTCTACAAAACTCATGCTTCACTCCGAAAATGGCAGGCCACATCATTGACTAATTGCGGAACCACTTCTCGACATTTATCTTCAGCAATAGGGCAACGAGGATTAAACGCACAGCCCGCAGGAATCGCCGTTAGCGGCGGCATATTGCCTGGAATCTGATACAACGTAGTACTCACATTGGCATCCATTGTGGGCGTGGAAGCGATGAGACCTTGCGTATAAGGATGGCGTGGGGAGCGGATTATGTCGTTTGTTGTGCCAATTTCTATCAGGCGGCCGGCGTACAATACACCCACACGATCAGTCCAATGACCTATGACACCCATGTCGTGAGTAATCAAAATCACAGCGGTTCCATGCGCCTTACAAACTTCTCGCAGTAAATCGAGCACTTGCGCCTGCACCGATACATCCAACGCCGTGGTTGGTTCATCCGCAATAATGATTTCAGGCTCGCTGGCCATTGCCAGTGCAATCACCACCCGTTGACGCATTCCTCCCGAGAACTGATGAGGATAAGCTGACAGTCTATCGGCATCGACACCAATCTGGCTCATTAACTCTCCAGCTCGTTCCCGTGAGGCCGCTCCACGGCGTGGCGTATGTAATTCAATCGTCTCAATGAGCTGATCACCAATGGTTTTTAGCGGATTGAGACTACTCAACGGATCCTGAAAAATCATGCTGATGTGTGAGCCGCGAATACGCTCCGGATTATTGACAATTGACTTACCATGTAAGCGAATGTCACCACCCGAAATTTTGCCGGGATGATCAATCAAGCCGAGAATCGCATTACCGGTCATGGACTTTCCTGCGCCCGACTCCCCCACCATGCCCAGAAACTCACCGGGATCTAGCGTCAATGAAACACTATCAAGCGCTCTTAGCACACCACGTCTGGAAGTAAACTCGACCGATAGGTCTTCGATTTCTAATAAGCTCACGACAACCTCGGATTATAAAAGTCACGCAGCCAGTCACCCAGCAGGTTAAAAGACAGTGCTAACATCAATAGGGTGGCAGCAGGGAAAAAGATAATCCACCACTGACCCGAAAACAGGAAGTCTTGACCCACACGAATAAGCGTTCCTAATGAAGGTTCAGTCGGAGGCGCACCGACACCTAAGAACGATAACGTTGCTTCAGCGATGATGGCTAATGCTAATGTAATTGTCCCGATGACAAGAATCGGATTAATCACGTTAGGTAAGATATGGCGCGCCATAATACTCAGGTGAGACAACCCTATCAAACGACTGGCCGTCACGTATTCTTTTTGTTTTTCGACAATCGTTGCACCCCGCACCGTCCGCGCGAAATTGACCCATTCTGATAAACCAATTGACAATATCAGTACCGTAATCGCCATATCCGCTCGAGCGTTTGGCGGTAATATTCCGCGAGCAATTCCGTAGATCAACATGGCCACTAAGATAGACGGAAACGTCATCTGAATATCAGCGATACGCATAATGATTGCGTCAACCCAACCACCAAGATAACCGGCTAGCAGGCCTAGGGTTACCCCTAAAGTCATTGCCAGCGCCACTGACGCTAAGCCAACAAACAGCGAGACTCGCAGGCCATACAAAATGGCGGAATAAAGGTCGCGCCCCTGATCATCAGAGCCTAATAAAAACTTATCTCCGGTAAATTCATTGGCGGCACCCGGTGGCGTAAAGCCATTCATCAAATTAATCGCGGACATATCAAAAGGATTAGTCGGTGCTAACCAAGGTGCAAAAAGCGCACAAGTCGCCAGTATTATGCACACAATCATCGAGATTAATGCAGTGGGCGTACGCAGCAGCGAGTACATAAAATCAGAATCTAGCCAACGTGCAATCATTCACTTGCTCCTGCGTTTGCTGCGTCACGTATTCTTGGATCAATAAACAAATACAGAATGTCCACGATGAGATTAATCGCGACAAAGACAATGCTGACCATAACCAAATACGCCGACATGACAGGAATATCCACATGGTAAATCGCATTAATAAACATTAGTCCTAAACCAGGCCATTGAAAAACCGACTCAGTGATAATGGAAAAAGCAATAATCGAGCCAAACTGTAAACCTATAATGGTTATCACCGGCACCAGCGTATTTTTCAACGCGTGGTCAAAGTAAATCTTGCGTAGAGGTAAGCCGCGAGCGCGAGCAAAGCGGATGTAATCCTGCCCCAACACTTCCAGCATTTCGGCACGCACTAGCCGCATAATTAGGGTCATTTGATATAAACCCAGCGTAATCGACGGCAGAATCAAAGACTTAAGCCCATCAACAGTGAGGATACTGGTATGCCACCAACCCCCTAAATCGGTCACCCCGCTGCGCCCAAATGAGGGCAGCCAGCCGAGCTCGACGGAAAACAGCCAAATGAGCAACACGCCAATGAGGAAGGTGGGCAATGACACCCCGATCAAAGAGACGGTCATAATCATTTGGGA
>CALKXC010000194.1 GCA_938004025.1 uncultured Leucothrix sp.
CTCACGTTCTTGCTGCTTTGGATTTTGCGATAACTGGTATTTGATAAGACTACGATTTCTGACTTCTGCGATATGCTGACATCGGTCCAAGCCAGTTATTGGATATGTGCCTAGAAGGCACCGTATAGCATCGGTTATTACCAGCTAATGCGGTAATCATCCTACTTAAAATCTACACTCTCGGCCCACAACCGTCGTATATAAAATTCATTGATTGGGCAAGCAGCTATGACCATGCAGTTGCACCTACTCGAAGTCTTGATTTACATGAGAAATGGATGAAACGGCTTTCGTGTCCAATTCTTCGGCTTGATTCGTCTATGTCTGTTGGTGGACTATGCGATGCTGTAGTAACCAGTATTGAGTGATCTGTAAATTTCCGCTTAGGGCGGACACTTGCCGGTCATTTAAAGTAACCTGAACTGCAGCTTACGGCCCACAGCTGTATTTCAACGCTGATTGATCTGTAGGTCTGCTAAGTGCTTAAACCTGCCGGCCATCGATTTGATTGCGAACTTAATTTGACAGGTAGAAGTTTGCCTAATCCGGTCATTCGCTCATGTTGAAAATTCTCCCTATGAATGCACCAAAACACAAGTCGATATAATGGACAATTTCTATCTTTCCTTCAGCCGTCGAAGCTTGACTGTGTACATGGTTGGAGGATTTAATGCCTTATGAAGTTGTTTTTCGTTTTCAAGACCAAATGCCTCTATTATTTCTCCGTCTGTCTTTCCGTTGTTTTTCATTTCACGAATTTTTTTTGTTCGCGTTGCTACGCGAGATTTCCGCTCTCTAGCGTCTTTCTCCCTCCTTTCGCCTTCTTTCTTTATCTCCATTCTCTTAGTAAATCTTGCCGGCTTGCGACCCAGAAATATGTCTCGAATGTCATGGCTATAGTCCGATAGACTTAGCCCCATCGCTGGTTCACCATCGTCGTTGGTAAAGATTCCTAAATCGAGGAGCCCTGAACTAACAGCAATGTTATCTCGAAAAATAACTCTTTTATTCTGAGGAACATCTAGTGCTCTAAGATCATGCACAGTGCTTCTTTCAATTATGTTTGCAAGATCCACGAAGTATTCATGATCGATATCGCCAGCTATAAAGCAATCGAAGCACCTAGCGAGATATACTGGTTTATCTAAGATGTCCAGTTTTTCTAACGTTACTAGCAAATGTTCACCAACTCTTCTTTTAAATTTCGCATTGCTATCAATTTTTCTTGAAAAATCTTCACGGTCAGTTTTACTTACTTGCTCGAGCGCAAAAAGAAACCTCAGTATTTTTTTGTAAAAAATTCTGTCTGAGATGGAGCTGGTGACAGACAAGCCCTTAGCGATCCACCCAATAAAAGGAATGTCCTTAAGCAACCCTTCGTCGATTACTCGATCAATTGCAAACTCAGCGATTTCAGCAGGTAGTTCAAGTGCACCACTCTTAGCAACGGTTGAAGATAGTTTCTCCGATAGGCTTTTTTCGTTGATTTTCTTTCCCATGAATGTACTAAGTAGGCCATAAAGCTGTTTGTAAGGTATTGTATCCGACGATACAATTCATCCAATGACCGGTGATGGCGGATCAGAGCCGGTCAAAAAAAACGATCAAGCGTGCACGACTGTCCGGTTATTATTCCATCGTTTTCAGTATACGCGGAGTTATTGTTCGCGCACTGGATAACAAGTCAGCCCATCATTTGAGGGCTGACAGCGGGCGTTTTATTTCGGTTTGCTCGGCAAATTCCAGAGCATCATCAACCTCTCGATACCCAGGTAGCGTAAGGTGCTTTCCAGTTTCGTGCGACCGAGAAGTAATTGCACTGCTCTAAGGTTGTGGGTTCTTTTGTAAATCAGTGTAGGCTTGGTTCGGCGCAGTGTGTGGGTACCGTACAGATTGCTATCTAGTCCGACACCCTTCACCCAGGCCTCAACAATTCTTGCGTACTGCCGGGTAGAGATATGCTGAGACGCAACCACTCGACTCGGAAAGAGGAAATCAGGTGTAGCCAATCCTTTGCAAGCAATCCAATAAGAAATGGCATCACGAGTGCTCTCCGTGATTTCGTATTGAACCGGGCGACCTGTTTTCTGTTGCATAACCATCGCTCGTGACATAACAGTACCAGAGTTCGCTATATCGCTAACCTTGATCTTTACCAGATCACTTCCACGTAGTTTGCTGTCAATAGCAAGGTTGAAGAGAGCAAGATCGCGCTTTTGGTCCGCCAGTTGTAATCTAATTCGTATTGCCCAAATTTCTTTCAATTTCAGCGGTAGCTTTTGCCCGATCAGTTTACCTTTGTTCCATGCTGGGTCGTTCTTGGCATTACAATTAGCCATCTTTTCGATTCCTTTAATTTGAATGGAATCTAACTCAGAGCCAAACTTGTGCCTTTGCAGTTGAATCTGTCAGCGCCAATAATTTTGTCTTAAAAGTGCTTTAAGCGGTTGGTCGCGAATTGTCTTGACCATGTGTTTCAGTCAGAATCAGACCGTCGCTGTTCGGCCAAGAACGAACCTTCGGTGGCCTGTCGAAATACACTGGTACTTCCCGCCATTGCTGCCCTTTGTCGCGTGCGCAAAGTTGATTGACGGCTGAACGCACAGCGTGTCGATTGGATGTTGGTTTGGCACGTTTAAAACGAGAGCACTCAAGCATTGTGTTGGACAATGGCTTTAGGCTTTAATTGCCATGTGGTGTAACATGACGCGTATTGTTTGGCTTGGGTCAAGATCATGGAGCAAATTGCAGAGCGCTTGGGAAGGAACGGATATGTCTCTTTCTCGAGGGTCGAAAATGATACTTTGTCGATCCGGAAGATTGGAGAGCACTTGGGATGCAACATCACGCGCTATTCATTTTTGAAGCCTAGATCCTCTACGGGGCGACCAAATTCGCTCTCTGATGTGTATGGAGTTGCAGAGTTTCCGCCACATAGCGATGGAGCTCATTTGGTCAGCCCGCCAGACTATCTAATAATGAAGGGCTCTAGAAATCGCAAAGCACCCACACTACTGTGGCCTTCTAGCAAACTAATAGAAGCCTTAGGGTCAGATGCGATTAATGCGCAGTTCGCGATCAACAGAGGGGGGCGATTCTTTGGAGTGAGATTTTCCAGCCGTACTGCAGGCAGATTTGGTCTACGTTTCAATCACGACACCATGAAACCGAAAAATCAGTCTGCCACTAACATACATTCTTGGCTACGGGAGCCAGAATTTGAACCAGAGGTGATTGATTGGGCCTCAACAGCATTGCTAGTGGTGAACAACCGCACTGTATTGCACGGTCGTGGAAGAATCGAAGAACCTGATACGGGCTTCCTGAGGCGTTGGACACTGAGGAAACAGTAATGTGGTCATCCGAAAGCTATTTCGCTAAAGCTAATGATTATTGGCTTCGCGGTACAAGCCAAGAACGTGGAAGCAATAATCATAAGCTCGCCGTCTCGCTTTGTATCGAGTTTACAATTCGAGGGGCTCTCTGCACCATTAATCCGGCGCTTAACGCCGCGTCTGATGAGGATAGCCTACTGTTCGCGGTCGGTGTGACGCCGAACAGACCACCGAAGTCCGTAGATTTAATAACAGCGTTTATGAGGCTACACAGGTTGATCCCTGAAATCACTGAAGACGAAGCAAAGGCTGTTAAAGCGCTTGTCGACGTGCGCAATCGAGAGCTTCACTCTGATGAAGCTGCATTTGAGGGAATGGAATTAGACACAATTACTCCCGCTTTGCTTTCTTTTTTGGTCCGAGTTGTCGATAAAACCGGTAATGATTTGGAACAGCTTCTGTCATCCTCGGATGCAGTTCAAGCACGAGAAACGCATGCGGCAATGGCGAAAGATCGATCGCGAGGGGTTCGTGATCTAATCAGAGTTCAAAAAGAACGTTTTCACCGCACCCCAGAGGCCGAAAAAACCAAGAAACGAGATGAAAATACACCCAGTTATATTTCTGCCACGATGACAACGGGCCATCACCTCAGGGTGCATAAATGCCCATCCTGCGCGGGGCTTGGAAGCCTCGGAGGCGCTCCTGTTGGTCGTTCATCGATGCTTCTAGATGACGATGGAATTTATCAAGAAACAAGGATTGTACCTTCTTTGTTCTCTTGCAAAATCTGCGACCTCGAAATCAAGGGGCTTGATGAGTTGATCGCAGCCAAGATGCCACATGAATTCGTTTCTCGTGATGAGGTGGATGCCGTCGAGCACTTTGGGATCGACGTTATGGAATATGTTGATACCGAACAAATTGCTCGGGAATACCACTACGAACCTGAATACATGGATGAGTGATCTCACCATCTTTGACCACTCTAGTCCGGCTAGTGCTTTGAATGTGAAACAGACTTCGGCCGAGGACAGTTCACTTCTGCCTCCCCGTGAGAACTTGCTAGTTGATCGGCGACAGTCCGCTTCGGGTCGAGTGAACAAGCTCACTTCAGTGAGATTTCGACACTCGCGAAGGTCTCCTTCGAGGAGACAGCCGCTGATCGCGGCACCAGCCTAACTCTACAGATTGGCGACTTTTTCCCGCTAGGATCATGTCGAGAATGAACCCACAACCTAGCGTTCCAGCTCACACGCGCTTGCGTCTATGAAATTCACTCCTTTGCAAGGTAGTATATTTTCTAGATTCCAAGGAACCATGAACGAACTCACAGATCCCTGGTGTTCAACCAGAGCTATAAATGATTCAGGGTCTCCATTGTTCGCATCAATGACTAGACGACTATTATCCCTAGCGACTATTTCAAGCCTTCCCGCGATGTAGACGGGCAATTGATTTTCTGTGAGCATCAAATCAGTAAAACTATCCAACGTGGACATTGTTAGAGCTTGACTGCCTATTAAACC
>CALKXC010000195.1 GCA_938004025.1 uncultured Leucothrix sp.
ACACTTTTAGAAAGATTCTTTTTACGGCTAGGGCGAAGCATGCCTAGCTCACGCATAACATTTAAAACCCCACGAGCACCAATACGAATCGAAGACTCGTCAAAGCGCAAGGCTTCACCGGCTTCATAAAGTAAAATAGGAATGCCTTGTTCATCTGCATAATGACGAAGAGACCCATCTCTTAAATTGGTATTAAGAACCACAGGGGCGTCAAATGCTTGAGCGAGTCGCGCGGTTTCAGGGTTTTGTAGCTGAGCGCGTATTTGGGGAAGGTTGTCTCTATGAAGTGCGGCGGTGTGCAAGTCGATTCCGCAGTCTGATTTTAAAACGATCTCATTAACAAATAAATGGGCCAAGCGGCTGGCGACAGAGCCATTACTATTACCCGGAAAGCAGCGGTTGAGATCTCGTCTATCGGGAGTATAGCGAGATTGTGCAAGAAACCCCTGAACGTTCACAATGGGCACAGCAATTAGTGTGCCTCGAATGCTACCTAAACCCTTGTAGTCTAAAACCCGGCGAACGATCTCGACGCCATTGATTTCATCTCCATGAATAGCGGCGCTAAGAAATAACGTAGGCCCCGGTTTTTTACCTCTAACCACCTGCACCGGCATTTTCAAAGAAGTGTGCGTATAAAGGTCCGTTACGGGTAGTTCAATTGTGCGGCGCTCACCAGGCGCAATGACATGCTCACCGAGTGTCAGCAGATCGTGTTGAATCGTATTCATCGACTTTTCGTCTCTTTTTTAGCCCTGTAGGTTATTAGTCAGACTTTAAGCGATTTGGTTTAGAAAAGTTGACAATAACCTTTGTTTGAAAATAACACTTATTAGAGGTCAAAGGGAGATTTTATTGCTGAGAAGTGAGCAGGCAAAGAAAAGGGGTGTAAAACACCCCGAATTTCTTTTCGATATCATTTCTGGATAACGTTTTATTTTTATTTTGACCAACCAGTGTATTTTTATTGTTATGTTATTTTTTATTATTCGTTTTGGTTGCTTGGTTATGCCCTGAAACTGCGTTCACTATACCGTTGGTCGAGTGAACGCTATCTGAACAAGTGCGAATTAATTAAACAATTAACCCTTACCTCTCCATGGAATCGTGCGATGAATAATAAACCGCATGATCAGGTCAAACATGAGTCCTAACAATCCAAGTAACAAGATTGTCATCCAGATGATTTCATAGTCAGACTGCTTACGTGCAACATTCTCTACAAAACCAATACCGGTTGTTCCTGCGAGCATTTCAGCAGCAACCAACGTTCCCCAGCACACACCAATCGCGATACGAATACCGGTTAATATTTCAGGCAGTGAGTTCGGTAAGATTACCTTGCGAATAATCTGGAACTTAGTCGCTCCTAATGAATGAGCAGCATGGATCTTCGACAGTTGAGTACCCGTTGCACCCGTTCTAGCTGAAATAACCATAATGGCAAAAGCAACCATGAATAGTAGGAAGATCTTTCCGTCGTCCTGAATACCAAAGATAGTTAGAATCAAAGGTGCCCAAGCAAGCGGTGGGATAGGGCGATAAAGTTCGATTAAAGGATCAAAGAAACCTTTAGCAAAACGAGATAGGCCCATATAAAGTCCTAATGGAACCCCAAGAAGGATACCGAAGAACAAACCGGCCAATACACGCATTAATGAATCCCAGATGTGACCGATGGGGATCGGCACTAACATAGACTCATATTGACCGGTAGCAAATGCATAAACTCGATCTTTAAGATTGTTCAATACCTTACCGTTATCATCGTGGCGTGAGTATTCTCCCGGGATCAGGTCTGCGATCCAGTCAGGAACTAAAATCTCTAGAACAGTACCAATTGGCTTCATCTCATACCAAAGTAAAGGAATACCTTTATATCCCACATCGGGATCAGCCATTTTTACAAAGGTGTTTAGCGTATCAGAAGGTTTTGGAAGCCAGCGTCCCGACCCTTGCTCAGAGCAGGCTCTGTTTCCAGCCAGAATGTCACCACCTGGTAGAGCAAAGATATCGATTAGACGTAGTGATCCTTGTTCGCTTTTCTGAACATCGTCGAAATTGATAAGTGCTTTTTCAACTGATTGCGTCATTGCCGTTGGGAATATTTTACCGTCGTCTATACGGCGATAAATCTTCTCAATTTGCTTGATCATCTCTTTACGCTCAGCAGTGATTGCTTCGCCTTCAGTGTCGTCAATCTTGAAACCTTTATAGCGTGCCTGAAGTCCTTCAAGCTTTGCCGTAATGCCTTCACCATTGTTGCGAATTTTAGAGAAATCTTTTGAGATGCCATCCATCACTTCACTGGCTTTAGAGAACTTATAGCCGAAGTCAGTGATTGCCATTGGTGGGATTTCTACGCTAGTTTCGCCCCATGCGGGTTGCTGTAGCGCTTTTTCACGATCAGGGTCTGGAGTGCCTGGGTAGTTGTCATCAGCGATATTTACCGCTAGTTCATTGATGCGGTTCGCAATTTCATCTAATTTTCCTGCTGTAGTTGGGTCCATGATTGATGGACTTGCCTGTAACGCCAAGGTATCTCTCATCTCAGCAATAATTGATTTGAGCTCAGTGCGGTCTGCGTCATTAAAGTTAGTGCCTGCTAGCTTTTCTTCCAGCGCTTCAATTTGACCATAGTCACGCTCTAAAAGAGCGGTACTTCTTAGCTGTCTATTTTCAAGTGGAAAAGCGGAACGAATAGGGTTAGCCGTACGGTTCAGCTTAGCAACCTGACAAAGCTCGTTTGCAGCGGTAGGGAAGAAGGCGCGGCCTGCATCCCAAGAAAAATATAGCCAAATGACTAAAATACTGGAGACACCTGCAACAATCCAATGCCATCCACCTAAGGCACGGGTTGGATTACCAAAAACAGCATCCGTCACTTCCGTGCGGACGAGCCTGCGCCCGTATATTATTGCCCCGATGATGAGGCAAATTAAAACAATAAATAAAATTCCAACAATCATTGTGATTTATCCCGAATGTGTTCTTGTTTACGCTGCGTTACTCTTGCCCATAATCTCTTCTTCCATATCCCAAATCATGGTCAAGATTTCTTCACGGGTTTCAGTGAATAAGTCGCTATTTTTGATTTCTCTTGGATCTGTTGTTAGACCTTGCTCAGCAAAAGGAAGGTTGTATTCCTTATGCAAGCGGCCTGGGCGAGGAGCCATTACAAAGAGGCGTTCGCCTAAGAGTAGTGCTTCTTCAACAGAGTGCGTGATAATCATGATTGTCTTACCAGTCTCTTTCCAAATCTTGAGAACCAGCGTTTGCATTTTTTCTCTCGTCAATGCATCGAGTGCGCCTAAGGGCTCATCCATCAAAATCAAATCAGGATCGTTTATCAGGCAGCGAGCCAAAGCAACACGTTGCTGCATACCACCAGATAGCTGATAAGTTGGCGTGTCACCAAAGCCTTGCAAGCCAACAATATCTAACCACTCTTCAACTTTTTTCGCGGTTTCTTTTTTATCCGAGCCTTTCATACGTAGGCCAAAGTTGACGTTTTCAGCAACGGTCAGCCACTCAAATAAGGCGCCTTGCTGGAATACCATGCCGCGGTTAACACCAGGGCCTGAAATTTCTTCATCTCCCAAGTAGAAAGCACCACCAGTGGGGCGGTTAAAACCGGCGATAATGTTGAGTAGCGTTGTTTTTCCACAACCAGAGGGACCTAACACAGACAGTAGTTCGCCTTTTTTTAATGTGAAACTGATGTCCTTTAATGCATGGACAATTCCACCCCCCTTTGTATTGAAAACCATATTGACTTTATCGGCAATTAGGTCGCTCATGAAGTGTACCCCTGATTATATCTTAGCTTTGGTTAGGCTATAAAAATGGCAGATGATCGCTGATTAGCAAACATCTGCCATA
>CALKXC010000196.1 GCA_938004025.1 uncultured Leucothrix sp.
AACGCTTGGGATTTTTAATTAGTGAGTTTATTTCAGGCGCAATTTGACGAGGCAGTTTGTAAAATTGTTAGCAATATCCCTATGGGTCAAGTAATGGCCTATGGCGAGATAGCAAAAGCAGCTGGTTACCCTCGCCACGCAAGAATGGTCAGTAAAGCAATGAGTCGATCAGATAAAAAATTACCGTGGCATCGTGTGGTTAGATCAGATCGCAGCTTGGCTTTCTCTTCAGACAGCCAAGCGTTTATTACCCAAAAAGACTTACTAATGAAAGAAGGTATAGTTGTTTTAAAGGGTAAAGTAATTATTGCGCAACCAGAATCGCCAGATGATTTAGATGCGTTAATTTGGGGACCTGATTAGTAGGTATGATAAATAGAGGGTTTAGAAGCTAACTCACCAAGAATTACTTCTAAAGTCATTCTAACATTCTCGGCGGTGCGGCCAGTGAACTGAACACCAACACCTTGCGCACCTGCCGCTTGCTGCGGTGACATCCAAACAACCTTCCCTGTAACAGCAAACTTTTTAGATACTGAGGCAATTTGAACAGACAATATCACTGCATCTCCGAGGCTGAATTTTTTGTCCGTTGCAGCATACAACCCACCGCCTTTTATAAACGGCATATAGTTTGCATGAAGGGCTGTTTTGTCTTTTAAACTAACAGGTATGACATTTCTTACCGCTTGTTTTTCTTCCATCGTTTATTACGCCTGACGTTTATATTTTTTATTATTACTGTATCAGTGTGATCTGGACTGGTTATTCCATAAAATTAACATATTCTCTGTAAACAGCAGAGGACTTAGCGACGTATGGACATGTGATTTAAGCTCAACTAAGCCATCATGTAATTCCCACAGGCTGCTTATGGAGTGTTTCATTAAACGGTGAAGATGAGGACTAATCGTATCACGAGGTGCATCATCGGCTTGATATTGGGACTTAATCATTGCTTGAACCCATTGCAGTTGCCAATCCAATAAATCTGCTTTAGGCGTTTTCTCCCACTTCTTAGCAACATTTGTTAGGGAATGGTTTCCACGAAGTAGCTTCAGTATATCAGTGGCAAGCTCTTTTCTCGTCGCTAACCGTTCACCCTCGTCAAGTTGCTTTGCCAGCATTGGCTTACCACCAGCTGCAGCCAATAGTTCATCTGGAGAGTTTTCAATGGTTTGTGTACTTAGCCACTCAGTTGCTTGCGGAAGCGTCGGTTGAGGTAAGTGCAATACCTGACAGCGGCTGCGTATCGTCGGAATTAACTGAGAAGGATTAGAGCTAACCAAAATTAACACTGTCTTCTCAGGGGGTTCTTCTAAAGTTTTTAATAAGCTATTAGCCGCATTGATGTTTAAGCGCTCCACGGGGGCAATAATCACAACGCGACTACCCTCATAGCTTCTACTTAGGTAAACAAACTCATTAAGTTTGCGAATTTGATCGACAACAATTTGCGATTTCTTTTCGGCGAGCTGTACAGCGCTAAAATCAGGGTGTGAGTCCGCTTCAAACAAGCTACAGCTTTTACAATCATTACAGGCTGACTGAGTATTAACGTCTCTTTCTTCGCAAAGTAATGATTTTGCTAAGGCCCGTGCAAAATCATATTTACCGCAAAATTCAGGGCCAGCTAAAAGCAAAGCATGAGGCATATGGTTGTTTCTCCGCCCCTGAGAAAGCGTATCCCAACTACCTTGTTGCCATGAATAAATCATTCAATTCGTTTCAAAATCAATTCTTCAACAGCTCGTTCAACTTGGCCCCGAACCCCTTCCATCGTTTGGCTAGCATCTATCACAGAAAACCGATTGGGCTCGACTGTTGCTCTCATCAAATAACTATTGCGAATACGCTCAAAAAAATCAGACTCTTCTTGTTCAATGCGATCTGCTTCGCTTCTCGCCTTAGCTCTTGATAAACCCACACTCACCGGTAGATCAAACAAAAATGTTTTATCTGCTTTGAAGTTTCCTAAAGCCCATGCTTCCAAAGCCGCAATACGATTCACATCAATATTGCGACCACCACCTTGATAGGCAAAACTGGCATCGGTAAAGCGGTCGCAAAGCACCCAATCGCCAGCATTTAAAGCAGGCAAAATTTTGTTTTGATAATGCTCTGCTCTAGATGCAAACATTAATAATAACTCTGTATCTGCATGCATTGCTGGTAAATTAGGGTCTAATAAAACCGCTCTAATTTTCTCACCGACTTCAGTGCCACCAGGCTCTCTGCTGACAGTTACCTTTTTTCCTGTAGCCTCGATGATGGCTTTTGCATATTCTAGATTGCTACTCTTGCCTGCGCCCTCTATGCCTTCGAAGGTAAGAAACAACCCACGGTTGTTACTCATTTATCACCTGTATATTTTTTGGCATTTCCACGCAGCTGGTATTTTACAACCGCCCTCTTGTGCTCTCGATACGTATTCGAGAACTGTGAGGTTCCATCACCTCTCGCGACGAAATAAAGCGCCTTAGAAGCCTCGGGGTGTAATACCGCCTTGATTGCCTCGGCACTTGGCGTGGCGATAGGAGTAGGCGTTAGACCTGTCCTTGTATAGGTATTGAAGGGATTATCGCGTCTTAAATCCGATTTTCTGATATTGCCTTTAAAACGCTCACCCATACCATAAATAATGGTCGGGTCGGTTTGCAGCATCATGCCTTTATTTAAACGATTATGAAAAACTTGAGCAATAAGTGGGCGCTCCTCAGGAACACCCGTTTCTTTCTCAACGATAGAGGCAAGAATGAGTGCGTCATAAGGCTTTTTTAAAGGGATTGACTTATCGCGTTCCGCCCAAGCTTTCTCAAGATACGCTTGCATTGCTTTATGGCTACGTTTTAGAAAATCTAAATCAGTCGTGCCACGTGGGTAATTATAAGTATCCGGGAAAAACCAACCTTCTGGTTTTTTATAGGGAGAACCGATCTTATTCATAATATCGGCATAATCGTCATCAGTCAGTGTTTGAACTAGATTAGGATCATTTTTGATTTTTTTAACCAAGTCTTTGTAGGTGTAACCTTCAACAATACTGCTGTTATAGCTCAAGGTTTTTCCAGAAACAAATCGGTCAAGGAGATCCTGAGCAGTCATGCCAGGCTCAATCGCAAATTCACCTGCTTTGATTTTGTTTTCCTGCTTTTTGAATTTGGCTAATAATCGAAACTGCCAAGCAGGCTTAATAATATTTGCAGACTCAAGCTCGGCAGCAACTCGCTTAAAGTTGCTGCCTTTTTTTATCTCAAAAGTAGATGGCGCAGTATCGCTCACCTGTTGCTTGGTGAACTTCTCATATTGCAAAAAACCAAACCCACCAATCCCAGCCGCTGAGAGCAACAGTAATAAAAATAAGGTAGATAAAACTGTTTTCATTGCTCAGCCCTGTGTTCAGGATCTTGTTAGGATCAAATTTTCTTGAAAATTAACGTTCCGTTTGTGCCGCCAAAACCAAATGAATTGCTCATCGCATATTCAACTGGGGCATTACGTGCAACGTTAGCGACATAATCAAGATCACATTCCGGATCCGGATTCTCTAAGTTAATCGTTGGGGGAAGGATTTGGTCACGAATGGCGAGCACACTAAACACAGCCTCAATACCTCCCGCAGCACCTAACAGGTGACCTGTCATAGATTTAGTTGAGCTAACCGCCACCTTGCTTGCGTGATTGCCCATAGCCAACTTCAGAGCCATTGTTTCAGCAACGTCACCCGCAGGTGTCGATGTCCCGTGCGCATTAATATAGTCAATATCTTCTGCATTGATACCGGCATCTTTCAATGCATTCTTCATACAGCGCGCCGCACCTTCACCATTCTGTGAGGGAGAAGTCATGTGATATGCATCGCTGCTCATGCCAAAACCAACCAGCTCACAATAAATTTCTGCGCCACGAGCTTTAGCCGTTTCATATTCTTCTAGTAATAAAACGCCTGCGCCATCTCCTAGCACAAAACCATCACGGTCTTTGTCCCACGGGCGGCTCGCTGCCGCTGGGTCATCATTTCTGGTTGACAGTGCGCGTGCCGCAGCAAATCCACCGATACCCAATGGCGTAGTCGCCATTTCAGCGCCACCGGCTAGCATGACGTCTGCATCTCCGTAGCTGATCATGCGTGCTGCGTCACCGATACTGTGAGTCGCTGTTGCACACGCTGAAACTGGAGACATGTTGTGATTCTTTAAACCGTGCATGATAGACAGGTTTCCCGCCACCATGTTGACGATACTACTAGGCACAAAGAAAGGAGAAATCTTCCTTGCGCCACCTTTCATAAAGGCTTCGTAATTTTTCTCAATGGTACCGATACCACCAATGCCCGAGCCAACTATCACACCAATGCTTTCCGCATTCGCTTCAGTAACTTCGATTCCCGAGTCATGTAATGCATCCGTACCTGCACCAATGCCATAATGGATAAACGGATCCATTTTACGTTGATCTTTAGGTTTTATGTATTCATTAGCATCAAAATCTGTGACGTTTCCAGCGATTCTCACACTGAACTCACTAGCGTCAAATAAATCAGAACTGATAAAATCAATTCCACTTTGACCCTCCGTGATATTTTTCCACGCAGCTTCAATTTTAGAACCTACAGGTGAAACGATACCCAGACCGGTAACAACTACACGACGTTTAGACACAATGAGAAACCTTTCATTATTTTAGTAACCAAAAACTTGGTTAAGATTTTTAACAGAAATTGATATTTCTGTTCCGTCAGACTATGAAAACCGCAGCTTAAATATGGCTGCGGTTTTATAAATCCTTAATTAAGCTTGATTCGACTTAACGTAATCAATCGCTAGCTGAACTGTTGTAATTTTTTCAGCTTCTTCGTCTGGGATTTCAGTACCAAACTCTTCTTCAAGCGCCATAACGAGCTCGACTGTATCAAGTGAATCCGCGCCAAGATCATCAACGAAAGAGGCAGTATTTACTACTTCTGCTTCATCAACACCTAACTGCTCAACAACAACATCTTTAACGCGCTTTTCAATATCACTCATGATATTTTTTCCTCTAATATAAAAAACATAATATGCATACTATTATAGTATAAATCAAGTATGCGAGTATAAAGCAATTGGCATTACGCCATGTGCATACCACCGTTAATGTGCAGGGTTTCACCTGTCACATAGCTACCCATTTCTGACGCCAAAAACAATACGGCATTAGCAATGTCTTTTGGTTGACCAAGGTCACCCAATGGAATAGTTGAGGCCATTGACTGTCTTTGCTCATCAGACAATGCCTTTGTCATATCCGTATCAATAAAGCCTGGAGCGACGACATTAACTGTAATGCCTCTTGAACCTACTTCACGCGCCAGCGATTTTGAGAAGCCTACAATGCCCGCTTTAGCAGCAGCATAATTACATTGTCCAGGGTTGCCCGTAGCGCCTACGACCGAAGCAATAGAAATAATACGACCTGAACGTGCCTTCATCATGCCACGCATACATGCCTTACTTAAGCGAAACACAGAACTTAAATTAGTATTGATTATGTCGTCCCATTCATCGTCTTTCATACGCATTAATAAATTATCACGCGTGATGCCCGCATTGTTGACCAATATCTCAATAGTGCCAAATTCTGAGGTAATATCTTTTAATACAGAGGCGACAGAATCAGGATCAGCAACATTAAGTTTCTTACCGCACCCTTTAACGCCCGTTTCTTGAAAGTAAGCTGAAATTGCTTCAGCACCACTATCTGAAGTTGCCGTACCAATGACTGTCGCTCCTGACTGTCCTAAGGTTTCAGCAATCGACCGGCCAATACCTCGACTAGCGCCTGTCACTAACACGACTTTATCGTTTAGCATAGTATCAAAATTCATAGTGTATTATTCCTGTACTGCGGCAAGTGCTTTATCGAAAGATGCGGTATCGTGAATGGTTAAATTCCCTAGCTTGCGATTAATCCTGCGATTCAAACCAAATAAAACCTTACCAGGGCCAAATTCAATAATGGTATCCGCACCATTAGATTCGAGTGCTTGGATAGTATCAACCCATTTTACAGGACGGTAGAGCTGTTCTGCGACAGATTTTCTGCATTCTTCATCGGAATCACTAGGGCTAGCACTGACATTATGAAAAACCGCTACAGAAGACTTTTGGAAAGCAGCAGAATCAAGCGCGTCTGCCATCTCGACAGCAATATCTTTCAATAAAGAGCAATGTGAAGGCACACTCATAGCAAGCTTAATTGTGCGCTTGGCACCCATTTCAGCCAGCACTTCCATCGCCCGATCGACCGCTTCACTGTGGCCACCAATGACTGTTTGTTCGGGAGAATTAAAATTAACCGCTTCGACAACTTGTTCGCCTGCAGCTGATGCACAGCCTTCAATGACCTGCTCTCGAGTCAAGCCAAGAATAGCAGCCATCCCTCCAACACCTTCCGGAACTGCTTGCTGCATAAGGCTTGAGCGTTTTGCCACTAGTGCAACCGCTGTTGGGAAGTCAATTGTTTCACTAGCAACTAATGCACTATATTCGCCTAGGCTATGTCCAGCCATTGCTGAAGGGATAGAACCTCCCTGTGCTAGCCATAAACGCCAAACAGCAACGCCAGCTGTCAACATGAGGGGCTGAGTCGTTTCCGTTTGGCTGAGCAGCTCTTCTGGACCATCGGTGACAATCTTCCAAAGATCTTTAGATAAAATCTCCGAAGACTCTTGAAAAGTCTCTTTAATTGAAGGATGTGACTCTGCCAAATCATTCATCATACCCAATGATTGTGAGCCCTGCCCCGGGAATACCGCCGCAAAATTCATACTTAATTCACCTGACAAACCTTAGATTGGTGCGGATGATACAGTTGTGTCTCTCAGATATCCAACAACAGATGCTTAACTTTTAGCATTAATCAAAAAAACTATGGGGAAATGGCTTGCAATTCACCAAAACAGCCCCACTTATTAGACTGCAACATAAAAATGACTTGTTTAATCAATCAGGTGGTGGATAATGCTGCGCTTAATACATTGAATCAAAATTGCGGAACACATGGCTAAAGAAGAAAATATAGAAATGGAAGGTACGGTCGTTGAGACACTGCCTAACACAACATTCAAGGTTGAACTTGAAAACGGACACGTCGTAAATGCTCACATCTCTGGAAGAATGCGTAAAAACTACATTCGCATCCTAACAGGCGACAAGGTAACTGTGCAGCTAACACCTTACGATTTGACCAAGGGTCG
>CALKXC010000197.1 GCA_938004025.1 uncultured Leucothrix sp.
GCCTGAAGGCCAGGACTTACTTCAATCTGTAAGCGAATCGGTGGCCCAATATAGCGACTAATGTCTTCAACATAAATCTGTGGCATCTCACCCACCTGCTTCATATCTGCAGTAGTCTGCTTCATCAGCAACTTACGCCCACCACGACTATCCACAGCAAATATATGGAAGTAGTCTCTACCCGTTAAGCGAAGATTAGCGAACTGCCAAAGCACAGAAAGCTGATTACGCTTGCCTCTTTGCAACTTTATACCCGGAGAGATAACGGAGTTGCCGCTGACAGCCCATCGTGCAATAGCCGCACCGCTTATTGGACCTGTCGCCACCATTTGAGGTTGCTGCGGCACAGGCTGAGGCTGAGTAAATACAGGCTGCTGTGGAGCAGCAGGCTGCCTAACGACAGCTTGAGGTTGTACTGATTGAGGAGCAGGTGCTCTGACTTGTGGTGCTGGGGCCCGAGCTAATGGAGGCATCGGTGCAGGAGCACGGCGTACTGTCGGAGTAAACGTGGCCGGCGCGCCAAGATAATCCATCAACGCCTGATACTTCGGTGTACTCGGTTGCCCTGAATGATCCAGCATAGAGAAGAAGTTTTTAGGGCTCGGCTTACCGATACCATAATAATGCATCATCAAACCACCACGGGTTGCTTGGTTCCAAGCATTAAGATAACGATTATAAGCACTTCTCATTCGCGGATGCTTTTGCGCGCTCATAAACAGATTCAACACATCAGGTTCTGTCACTGTGTGAGGTGGATCGAAACGAATCAGATGCTGACCCGCTTCATAAGCCATAAGTGGCAAGCCATATTTCTGAGCAAGCTCCACATTTCCCTTAACATACTGATTCATTGTTAAGTTTATTGCGCCACCTTTTGTATCTTTATCAGTCTGGCCACCCTGCTCGATCTCCGTAAACAATCTATTCATTCCGCCATCAGGATCACGCAACCAGCTTTTAACTGTTTCACGATGCTCCTTTCGAGCGATGTAGTCACCAAAATAGGGCCCTACTGCGAAAGCATCAACATATCGACCACAACCGTTCGCTTCTTTCCACAACGGGCAATCTAATGTCTCTTTTCCTGCCCATGGTGCTGAAGACTGTGACGATAAGATACAAACAACACGGCCACTTTCATTACCAAATTCTTTTTTCCAAATTTGGCACATCTCTACCGTACGTTTGGCGTACCAGTTCGATGCCATCGATACCCGTCTTACATAAGAATTCTTTTCTGTGTACGGGTGATTCCAAAGCGCATCCGCTTTTCTGGCGGCATAAGTGGTGCCAGGAAAAATCACATTCCACATTTCGTTTGAATACTCGAGGTACACCTTATGGTTTCTTCTCAAGCGGTTCTTCACCATGCGAGCATATTGCAACATGTAATCATCAGATGCTTTATAAGGCACACTAATCCAAGGCGACGTATCGGTTGCATTAGCCAAATCGATCATACGCTCAGCAGGTACACCTTTTGGTCCCGTAAAATGAGAGGTTGTTGGTAGCGCGCGATCCTTCCACTCTTCGACATCATTACCGCGAGGATTACTCCAAGGCATGAAACGTAGCGCATGCAATGGGCGCATTCTGGCAACATAGTCACGGGTAAAAATTTGCTGTGCGTGATTGGCTTCATTCTCAATCGGAACGATACGCAAATTGCGTAGGTAGTTAGCGGGATTAATTCTTGAAAGATTTAATCGCAAATTTCGCTTAGGCGATGCAAGATCGAAAACCATACGCCCCTGCTGGTTAGCGACTACTTTAAGGTCTCCCGTCAGCTTAATCAGACCTTGACCTTCATAAAGCACGACATAACGTCCAATAGGAAAAGACTCTGGCAAGTTCCAACTACTCGTTACGCTGGTAAAGATTGGCTCTTGGTTAGGGGCAGGTAAAGAGCGCACCCAACCATTAGCGTCTAAATCTAAAAGACTTTGCTCACGCGTGTTAAACGCGTTCTGGCGAGTACAGCCAGGATCAATACCGCGTTGTTGCTGCCAGTTAAATTCACATGACGTGTACCAACCAGTCGAGCTCTTAAAAATATCAGTAAAGGGAACTGATGACGTCATCTTGTCTGGACTACCGACATTCGAACCCAGTCGTGGGTTAGGGTCAAACTGTGCAAAAGACTGAGTGCTTGCTCCCAGCAGGAAGATTGCAAGTAGACGTAGCCATCCAGACATTTTGATTTTTATCATTATTCTCTCCGAAACTAATAAAGTTTATTATTTGTACTATTCAAGTTCAGTGCGATTTTGCCATGAAAATGTTCACGAACCAAACGAATGCCATGAAATAACCTGACACATAAGCTTAATTCAAGTTAACTAATGATTAGCTATGGTTTTTTTTGCTTGTCGCAAACAACTCACAAACCCCAAAATTGCCCGATATTTAGCATTGTAGAAATTCTACTGGAGTACATCAGAATGAGTGAGAGAAGGGGTCGACGCAGTGGTGGTGGACGCAGCGGCAAACGGGCCGCACGTGAGATATCACAAACTAAGCAAGCGTCATACATTGAACGTAACATCCCTTATTATGAAGTGCTTGATGAATCCGGTCTAGCGCAGATCGAATACAATGCCGACACCGTCCTAGAAGAAATTGGGATTGAGTTTCGTGACGACGCAGAAGCCTTACAAATACTGAAAGATGCAGGCGCTGATGTTCAAGGTGAACTAGTTCGATTCCCACGTGGCATGTGTCGCTCCATTATACAAGCCAGTGCGCCTAAAGAATTCACTCAGCACGCTAGAAATCCTGAAAACAGTACGATCATCGGTGGCAAGCGCACCGTGCTAGTGCCCGCATACGGTTCGCCCTTTGTAAGGGATAACGACAATGGGCGTCGTTATGCAACCATTGAAGACTTCCGCAATTTTGTAAAACTTGCTTACATGTCTCCTGGCCTTCATCACTCAGGCGGAACTATCTGTGAGCCTGTTGATTTGCCTGTTAACAAACGTCATTTCGATATGGTTTACAGCCACATCAAATACAGCGACAAGCCTTTCATGGGTTCTGTAACGGCACCTGAGCGTGCTCAAGACACGGTCGACATGTGTAAGATCGTATTTGGTGATGATTTCGTTGATAACAACGCGGTTACCGCCAGCTTGATCAACGCTAACTCGCCGATGAC
>CALKXC010000198.1 GCA_938004025.1 uncultured Leucothrix sp.
ACGCCAAAAAACAGGTTTGGTTTGCCCAAACGCTGAAAATCCTCAACATTGTGCCAATTTGGCTGGGAAATGATTCCCACTCTGAAGCCTTGAGATTCTAACAATCGCCCTATAATCGCCATTCCAAAACTTGGATGGTCAACATAAGCGTCGCCCGTTAAAATGATAATATCGCAGGAGTCCCAACCGAGAATATCCATTTCCTCTCGGGTCATTGGAAGTTCGGTTGCGTGGCCAAATTTATGAGGCCAGTATTTACGATGAGAAAAGATGTCGCGAGCTTGATTATCCATCGCGGGATTATAGCGGTTTAAAGCCGCTAACAAAACTGCTTAAGCGGGCTGTGCGAGTCTCATCTCCTTAATTTTCTTATAATTCGTGGTTCTGGTTAACTCTTCGGGCCGACTTAGACAGAAGCCCTGAGCATAATCGATGCCTAATTCCTTAACACGACTAAGGATTTTTTCATCACTGACATATTCTGCAACCGTTTTAATCTTCATTGCACTCGCTGCAGCAACTATTGACTGGACTACAATCTCATCAATCTTATTACTACAAATATCTTCAATGAAAGAGCCATCAATTTTTAAATATTTAACCGGTAGGTTTTTCAAATAGTGGAAAGACGAGACCCCAGTACCAAAATCATCCAATGCAAATGACACGCCTAAATTACTAATCCTCTCTACAAATGCAATGCATTTCGTGAGGTTGGTAATCGCGGCGGTTTCGGTGATTTCAATACAAAGCTGTTTTGCCTCTCTTGGATATTCACAAATCAATTCAAAAATTTTGCTTCGTGAAGCATCATCACTAAGCGTAACGCCTGAAATATTAACATTAAGATAAACATTTCGATGATTCGCAAGATACTCCAACGTGTTTGCCAAGACCCAAAGATCTATGTCGCACACTTTTCCACAACGCTCTGCTGCGGGTAAAAAAGCGTTGGGCATAATCAATCGGTTTTGATATTCGATGCGAATTAAAACTTCTTGATGATCAGGCAATTCCCCATCCGCAATAGAACAAATATCTTGTTTAAACAGTACTATTTGATATTCGTCATCAGTATCTGACAGCGATTTATTAACGCAGTTGAGGTAGTTCATATGCAGCCATTCTGTACCTTGGCTACCGTCGCTATCCTCAAGAACATCAACTACGTGTGCGAAAGTCACTTGATTACGCCCATTTTCTTTAGACGACATACACGCTTCATCCGCTCGCAAGAAAATAGCATCAGTATCATTTTCTTCAGGCGTAATTTCTGAAACCCCTAAACTAATACCAATGGTAAATATATTATCTTCCCATTTAAAACGCAGACGATCTATTTGTTTACGAATGCGTTCAGCAACTTCCATTGACTCTTGGCGGGTTGTTTCATAAAGAATAATGCAGTATTCATCGCCTCCGACCCTAGCAAGAAAATCGGTTTCGCGGATTTCCTGCTGCATTAACACGGTAACCTGCTGGAGTAACGCATCGCCTGCACTGTGTCCGCCAATATCGTTTACATGCTTAAAGCGATCGAGATCCATACATATCAATGCATGATTAGATTGGCGACCTGCGGTCTCAACCAACGCTTTTAACTGCTCTTCGAAACCACGGCGATTCAAACATTGCGTTAAAGGGTCATGAGTTGCCTGCCATTTGAGCTTTTGCTCCATCTGGTAGGTTTCACTGATATCTTGAAAAGTGGATACAAAATATTGCTCCGTTAGATTTTCAGTGCCTTTTGTATCTTTCATGCCTTTTACATTGAGCCTAACAATGACTTCTTTGTCTTCCCAGGTTGTCAAAATGACAGGATCATTGGATAGCCATTCACCATTTTCCGCGCAACATTCCACAATGGTTCTGGTTAAGTCTTTTTTCGTTCCAATTTCCAGAATTCGGAAATAATAGGTGAAGTGATCTTCAAGTTGATAGTTTTCATCCAAACCAAATAGCTTATGGGCGGCAAGATTTGCAAAGTAAACTAGCCCATCATTATCAAGTACTAACACGCCATCTCTGATGCTCCTGAAGATATGCTCTAAGCGATATTTCTCAGATTGAACTCGATCTGAAATACTTTTGATATGTTGGCGATGGTTTTCATTAAGGAGAAATTGTTTTCTATCCACATAGGCTTGAGTGAATCTTGCAACGGGAGCAATGAGTGCACTAATCACTGATTGTTCAAAAGGTTTACCTCGGCGTTCAAAAATAATATAACCAAGATTTTTTAATGAAAAGCAGTACCAATATTGATTGCCATCAGCAATCTCTTCGACAAAGTTACTGGTATCTGGAAAGCCACAGTTATCAAATTTTCTTAGGCACTCATAGTGAGCAAAATCAGCGGCAGCACGAGGAACTTTATGGATCGAAGACTCTAAGCCTAGAATAGGATTATCTTTTTCCAACACATAAACGCAGCGAAGATGTAAGGCTTTAATCGCCCTCATCGCAAAATGCTTTAATGTCTCTTCAGGCACTACAGAGGCACCCAAAGACATTAGCAGCTCATGCTGCAGCATGATTAGATTATGTGGGGAAGGAGCATTCATACGGAAAGGCTTGAAACCACCAAACTCCTGCTGTGCAAACGCGCAAGACCCGCATTATTGCTGGTAATTTCTCCTAAAGAGCTTGTGCCGATCACCGTATTACCGCTCTTAGAGCGCGTCTTTAGTTCAGCATTACTTTTTGCCCCCATATGGAACCGGCGACCGATGCAGCTAAGCAGGGTTTCTGGCTCCCCTGACAATACATAAATGTTCGAAAATTTGGGAATATCACCAATAAAATGCAAGGCAAACAAGATTTTAGGGTGGATAGACATAGGCACTCTTATTTTTATTTTGGGTGCCCCAATTGTAAAACAAATTTCTTGGGTGGTTTAACAAACAAGACAGGTGGTTACAACATAAACACCTGTCTTATCCTTAAAAGCTCTAGCTTTTATGCTTGCTCAATATTAGTGATCATTTAATGAGCAGCAGCCCCACTTTTCTTGCTACGTGCTTCATAAGCATCAATCTCAGTCGCCGTTAAGCCCGCAGCCACTGAATACACAGGATCTTCCAATACATTTACTTCAACTAGGTCACCTGCTTTATTTAGCAGCAATCGGCACTCTGGACTTAAATGCACCAAGTGCAAGCGCTTCCCAGCACGCTCATAACGTTCAGCTAGTTGATCAATAGCTTCTAGCGCTGAATGATCCGCAACCCGTGAGCGTTTGAAATCAATAATGACATCTTCCGCATCTTCATTCGGCTGAAATAGCTCTTGGAAGTTATGAATTGAGGCAAAGAAAATTGGACCAATCAATTCGTAAACCGTGTTGCCACCATCATTAACGAATTTTTGAACGCGTATTTTCTTGGCATGGTCCCAAGCAAATACCAATGCTGAAAGAATCACACCTAAAATTACCGCAACAGCAAGATCAGCTAGTACGGTCGTTGCCATTACCACTGCCGTAATAATTAACTCAATGTGTGGCACTCGCCCAAACAAGCGCAGGCTAGACCATTTAAATGTGCCAATGACCACCATAAACATAACGCCGATTAGTACTGCAATAGGAATCTGTTCAATCAACGGTGCACCTAATAATATGATGGCTAACAGTGCCAGAGCAGCCGTGATTCCAGATAGTCTTCCTGAACCACCAGAATTTATGTTGATAATGCTTTGGCCAACCATTGCACAACCACCCATTCCGCCGAATAGGCCTGTTACGAAATTCGCAAAACCTTGCGCAACACTTTCACGATTGGCCTGCCCACGTGTCTCAGTCAGTGCATCCACTAAGTTAAGTGTCAGTAGACTCTCAATCAAACCCACTAAGGCCATAACTACCGCATAGGGCAATATGATGAAGAAGGTTTCCCAAGTTAATGGAACCGTAGGAATATGGAACGTTGGCAAATCACCCGCAACAGAGGCGATATCACCTACGGTGCGTGTATCCACGTTAAACAAAGCGACCAGTAAACTGAGTAAGATAATCGCAACGAGTGTCGATGGAACGGCTTTTGTCAGCTTCGGCAAGAATTGAATGATTAACATTGTCGTCGCTATTAAAGCAATCATGATGTAAAGCGGCGTCCCTTGAATCCAGGTACTTACACCATCTTCCCCAACGACCTGCAACTGCTTTAGCTGGGCCAGGAAGATAACGAGTGCCAGACCGTTTACAAACCCTAAAAATACAGGATAAGGTACTAGCCGGATAAACTTACCCAATTGCAGAATGCCAAAAATAATTTGCAACGTACCCATCAAGATGACGGCCGCAAATAGGTATTCAACGCCATGCTCTGCAACTAAACTAACAAGAACAATTGCGATAGCACCTGTTGCCCCTGAGATCATACCGGGTCGACCACCGAACACAGACGTTATCAGGCCGATGATAAAAGCGGCGTATAACCCTAACAATGGATGCACTTGGGCAACCAGAGCAAAAGCGACAGCCTCAGGGACCAAAGCGAGTGCAACGGTTAAACCCGATAAGACGTCGTCTTTCGGGCTTTTTGGAGATAATTGTTTTAAGAAAGACATGCGACTTCTTTGGCTTATAATGAAGGTCGTGGATTCTTGCATAACAAGACCAACCCTGCCATGAATATTTTATAATAAGGAACAGCAATTGGACTCAGTTTCACAGATCGTTTTAGGCGCCGCTGCTTGTCATGTCATTGCAGGCAAACAGTTAGGCCGAAAAGCATTAATTCTTGGCGCAGCACTCGGGACTTTACCGGACTTAGATGTGCTCATTAATTATGGTGACGTTGTTAGTAATTACACAAAACACAGAGGTTTTAGTCACTCATTATTAGTCCTTACCCTCGTTACGCCTTTTGTTAGCTTTTTACTTAGACGGTTTAATAGTTTTAGAAATATTAGCAAGACTAAATTGCTATTGGCTATTTGGCTGGCGCTTGTGACGCACCCTATTCTTGATAGCTTTACCGTCTATGGGACTCAATTATTCTGGCCGTTAGCAAGGCCACCTGAATCTTGGGCTTCTATTTTTATCATTGACCCACTCTACACAATCCCACTGGTGATCACGGGATTATGGGCTTTATTTAAAAAGCCTAACCTTGCCCGCTTAAGCCTTATTGGCCTAGTCGTTAGCGCTAGTTATTTAGGTTGGAGCCTATACGCTAAAACTCAAGTCATTAAACACATTCGAAGCGAGCTTTATCGTCAAGGAATCCCCTACACAAATCTTAAGGTCACCCCTGAGCGTTTTAACACAATTAATTGGCGTGGAATCGTCATGGATCAGCAAGTCTATTACGAAACCTGTGCCTCTGTTTTACGCCCTTTCACCACCCTCACCTTTAATGCCTATCAACACAATAAGCAGTGGATAAATAATCTTAAAAGCAACCATGCAGCTCTGCGCTTAGCTTGGTTTACCTCAGGTTTCTATAAAATTAGTGATCGTCAAAACATGGTCGTCATCAGTGATTTGAGAATGGGGTCTGAAGGTTTTTCAATTTTTGAATTTGCCGTTGCCGACCGCCTAAATTTACAGCAACCCTTTTGGCCTCGTAATGCACCCAAATAAACCAGCATAGTGCCAGCTTACTTCTGATAAATCTGACTAATAATTGGCATAACTGCATGAATAGTTTGACATTTATCGCTGGGCAACTTATATGTATGCTATTCGTCGTTGTTTTGCTACCGTTCAACCCCTGATTAACAGAACGGAAAGTAATATTACCCCCAACCTGTTCGTATTGTTTAGCTGATTCGACACAATAAAGATGTTCACTCATGAATAACAAATATAGCGTCAGATTTATCCTGTCACTCCTACTGATCGCACTGATTTTTTCACAAACCGCCAGCGCATTTACGGGTAACAGAACGTCTCCTCTTGGCATCAACACCAATGAAACCATGGACATGGATTCTAGCGTGCCGTTTTTAAATCTATTTAAACTCGCGCTTCCTTTTGAAGAAGCCAGACCTTGGCTTACCAAAGGAAAGATTGACTATGATAAGGACGGTTGGCCTATAAGGCTTAACGGTGGGATTGCGGGTACTCGGTTTATTGGTGGTTACCCCGCTAACAGTATACCGAGCACGGTATATAACGTGTTTTATGATGGCCAAGGTGAGATTAGATATGGTGTTAATGCCAAGCTAGTTCGACGGTTGCCAGGTCGCGACTTGATAGAGATCAGACCAGGGAAAAACAATAAAATTAGCGCCTCGCTAACCATTATCAAATCAAATCCGAACAATTATATCCGTAACATCAGAATTCTAATGCCGGGTGGGATCTGCAAAGGCAATCCGTTTCGCAAAGTGATGAATAAAAAACGCTGTGGTCCTAACAATCCTTATCTCTCTTTTGCGCAGCACCATGAAGAAATAGTGTTTAACCCAGACTACTTAAACTTCATGAAAGACTTTAGAGTGATTCGAATGATGAATTTCTCAGGAATCACAAGAAACCCAGTGGGCGTTTGGGAAAGACGCTCAACTCTCTCAAAAGCGACTTGGGGAGGAAAAGAAGGGGTTAGAGGTGCACCCTTAGAGGTCATGGTGAAGTTAGCCAATTTAACAGGCGCAGATCCTTGGTTTAATCTTCCTCATCGAGCAAACAATGATTACGTCAAAAGATACGCTGAATACGTCAGTAAACATCTCAACCCTGACCTTAAAGCCTATATAGAATATAGTAATGAAACATGGAATGGTGTTTTCTTGCAAACTCATCACATGCAACTCATGGGCGAGCGATTAGGCCTTGATGCACATAAAATCTATCGTGGATTAAAATATTACTCACAGCGTAGTGTGGAAATCTTTGATATTTGGGA
>CALKXC010000199.1 GCA_938004025.1 uncultured Leucothrix sp.
GTTGGGTGGAGTAAACGATGCGGATCAGCATTCCCACTGATCATCCCAATGACCATAGGAATCGACGGCAGCGCTAATAGCGCCCACAAAAAGTAACGGGAACTGAATACTGATTTCAAAGATGACATTTCATAGGTCTTCTGGTGGTTATAAGATGTGATCAGTGTAAAAGTGGGCTCCGTGTAAATGAAGCCAATTTACATATTTTTACATCGGTTACAAAGTTGTTACAAATGCTAGCTAGCGGTGTTTTCTTTCACTAAATCTGCATATAGCTGGCGAATGCGGTGAGTAACAGGCCCTGCTGTGCCTTCGCCAATTATTCGACCATCAATATCATAAACCGGTGTTTGCGCGCCAAAAGTGCCTGTCAAAAACGCCTCGTCTGCACCATAGGCCTCGTACAGCGAATAGTTCTTTTCAAACACAGGGATGTCATTGGCACGGCAAAGATCAATTACCTTTTGGCGCGTCACACCATTCATGCAGTAATCGCCACTAGAGGTCCAAACCTCGCCTTTACGCACAATAAAAAAGTTACAGGCGTTGGTGGTGTTAACAAAGCCATGAGGGTCCAGCATGAGCGCCTCATCAGCGCCTGCTGCTTCGGCTTGTAAGCACGCAATGACGCAGTTGAGCTTGGAGTGAGAGTTAAACTTAGCATCTTGAGAATGAGGTAATCCACGCACCTGCGGTACGCTGGCTAAACGAATGCCTCGAGATTTCAAACGATTAACGGGTTTAGAGTGTTCCATAATAATCACTAGCGTTGGGCCACTTCTCGACAAGCTCGGATGTTGGAATGGTTTTACTTTCACTCCCCGCGTAACCATCAATCGGCAATGCACATCAGTCGTCATATTGTTAGCCTCAGCAGTCATTCGTAACGCTTCTGCCATACCATCACGATCTAAACCAATATCTAAGCAAACGGCTTTGCAACTATTATATAAACGATCCATATGCTCTTCATAGAAAGCCCAGGTACCATTATAGAGTCGCATGCCTTCCCACATGCCATCTCCCAACATAAAACCAGAGTCATAGACTGATACTTTGGCTTCATCACGATGAACAATCTCTCCGTTTACATAGATTTTGATCTCCTGATTACGACTGTCTTCATCTGCATCATGTGTAGTTATTACCTTGTTTTCTGACTCATTCATAAACAAAATACCTTCAGTCTAGTGGTAGTTATCGTCATCTCTGACTCCTGTATGATTGTTGAAAAACTAAACTGTGAATTGCCAAACACACAGTATTGTACTAACTAATCCCCCTAAAAATAAAAAACAAGATGGCGAAATTACATGAGCAATAATCAAAACAATAGCCTACTACCGCTGCAGTATGAGCTTCTAATGTCACTTGAAACACTTGCTGGTTCTCAGCAGATTTTAAGGCACTTCTTAATGAAGTTGGTGAATTCCTTAGATCTCAATCACGCTTACTTCTTGCAAAAAGACAACGAAGAAGCTGGAACAACTGAGCAAACGTTTAAAATACCTCAAGTGATGGCGAGCAACATCATAGAACACTCAGCGTTTGCTGATTACTATAGCCATGCTGCTCCCTTAGAAACTCGCTTTCTAGAGTGCATCCAAATCAAAAAGGATTACTTTTACGTTTTCGGCTTAGAGCAACTGGGCTACTTGGTACTACACAGTGAGCGTAAACAAATTGATACCGGTTACCTTAATGCAATCACCAGCCCTTTGGTTAGGTTTGCCCAAGCCTATTTCAGCCGTAATGAATTCAATTTTAATATCGCTCAAACTCCAGTTAGTCACGTATCGGCAAATCTTGAACGACAAAAGCATAAATTAGACTTTATGTTGGGTTCAGATGACCATAACTTTGTGCTTTATCAGCAGTCGATTCAATCTGTTTCGTCTAACCATAAAAGTGATCATCACGAGATTTTACTTCGTGTTCAACACAATGATGACATCATTATGCCCCACACGTTTATCCCAACGGCTGAGCGCTACGGAAAAATCTGTGAAATCGATTTGTGGGTACTTAAGGAAACTTTAGGTTACCTAAAAAACCATCCGGATCAATCGATGAATGCGAACCTTTCTGGCATTACGCTTTGCAACGAGCATGCCCGTAACACCATTTATGAGCTCATTCGAAATCACCCAGAAGTTTCACCTAATCTTTGTCTAGAAATCACTGAAACCGCTGCTATAGCGAGCTCCACTATCTGCATTAGTTTCATGAAACAGCTGACTAAGTTTGGTGTGAATTTTGCGATCGATGATTTTGGTTCCGGTATGTCCTTCTTTGGCTTACTTAAAGACCTGCCGATTAAATATGTTAAAATCGATGGATCTTTCATTAAGAACGTCTGCAACAACGAGCTTGATGCCGTTATTGTAAAAACAATCACCGAAGCCGCTAAGAAAATGTCTATTAAGACAGTGGCTGAGTTTGTTAAGGATGAAGCCACATTAAACAAGGTTTCAGAGCTAGGGATAGATTTTGCTCAGGGTTATTGTCTCGACAAGCCGCAAGAGCTCGCTATGCACTGATTAAAGCCGTGACACCGAGGGTCAAACACCAATGCAGCAACGCTTAAACTTTATTGGTTGCGGCCAGCTAGGTAAAACCCTCGGAAGTCTTTGGCATCAATCAGGTTGTCTGATCATTGGAGATGTGCTGACTCGCTCTTTGAGCAGCGCAAAATCTGCGGTAACCAACATTGGCTCAGGCACTCCGGTTGATAACATTTCAGCGATGGGTGCATCGAGCCTTTACCTGATTGCCTCTGGTGACGATGACATCGAAAGTTGCAGCCAACAGTTAGCGAATAGCGGTTTACTCAACTCAGGCGATATTGTTTTTCATTGTAGCGGCGCACAAACATCCGACCTGCTTAAAGCCTGTAAAATTGCAGGCGCGTCCATTGCCAGCATCCACCCTATCAAAAGTTTTGCTAACGTAGATCAGGCTATATCCAGTTTTGCAGGAACCTATTGCGGCGTTGAAGGCGATGGCCCAGCGCTCGAACAACTCACACCAATTTTCGCCGGCATTGGCGCTAAATTCCTTACAATTTCTAAGCAAAATAAAACGCTTTATCATGCAGGCAGTGTGATCGCTTCGAACTATCTAGTGACACTTCAAGAGATCAGTATTAACGCGTTTGGGCAGGCCGGCATAGACAGGCAAGCGGCAATGGCGATACTAAAGCCCATTGTAACGGGCACTGTCGATAATATCTTTCAACAGGGAACAAGCCGTGCGTTAACCGGCCCAATCGCTAGGGGAGACAGCAAAGTCGTTGAATCACAGCTCGCTGCAATTGAAAACTGGGATGAGGATTTAGCGACGATTTATCGGTTGCTGGGTAAGTACTCTATCCCTTTAGCCGAAGCTCAGGAAAAAGCTAAAGTAGAAAATTTAAACAAGCTTAAAACGCTCTTAGAGGGTTCATAATAAAAGGATACTTTTACTAAACTATTCGTTGAAAACTTGTCGCTTGTCCGATAAATGAAAAAGCCTATGATTGACACATACCAATTAACTTTAAAGAGAAATAACAAATGTCAATTTTAAATACTTTATCAGATATCGTACTAGCAGCATTCGAAAAAAGCGGCCGTAGAAAGGCGCTAGCAGAACTAAATACAATGAGTGATCGCACTCTAGAAGATCTTGGAATTTCGCGGGCACTACTTAGCCAAGGAATCCAGTCATGGCCTTGGAAGAGCAACATGGAGCTTAACAACTCTCCTAAGCAAAGCAAGAGTAGCGAAATTAGAGCAGCAATTAAAGAACTTCAGTCATATAACGACAGAGATCTTGCTGACCTAGGTATTTCACGTGGCGAAATCGAAGATGTTGTAAGAAACGGTCGCGCTGCTTGATTTGTAGTACCGAAAGTCCTCAATAAAACCGGTCAGTAGCAATACTCACCGGTTTTTTTATGCCCGTAAGTAGTTCCCTATACTTTTGCTAAACTGTAGAATCCCTGCTTTATTAGATTAATAAAGAGCAGTGCATAATGGGAAGAGCGTATCAAAACCGTAAAGAGTCCATGGCTAAAACCTCGGATCAAAAAGCCAAGGTTTACAGCAAATATGGCCGTGAAATCTACGTATGCGCTAAAGCGGGTGGTACAGACCCAGACGGCAACCTTGCATTACGCAGCCTGATTGACCGCGCTAAGAAAGATCAAGTACCCAGTCACGTTATCGAAAAAGGCATCGAAAAAGCGAAAGGCGGTGGCGGTGAAGACTACTTCCCTGCCCGCTACGAAGGCTATGGCCCTGGTAACACGATGGCAATCATCGAGTGCCTAACTGATAATGCTAACCGTACTTTTGGTGATGTGCGCGTTTGCTTTACCAAAACTAACAGCAAAATTGGAACTCAAGGTTCTGTTAGCCACATGTTCGATCATCTCTCAATTTTCGTTTTCCCTGGTGATGATGAGGAAGTTATCCTTGATGCACTGATGGAAGCAGATGTTGATGTGTCCGATATCGAAAGTGAAGACGGTAAAATTTCTGTGTTTGCACCCAACGATCAGTACGGCAAAGCGAAGCAAGCAATCTTAGCGGTACTTCCTGACGTTGAATTTGAGGTGGATGAAATTCAATTCGTTGCACAAAATACAACGCCGATTACTGGCGAAGAAGACATCGCTATGTTCGAGAAATTTATCGACATGCTAAATGATCTCGACGATGTGCAAAATATTTACCATAGTGCCGAAGTGTAAGTTTTATTCATCTTTAAACTCACAGCTTTCGTATACGACGGATGTGAACACACTTTAAATCTTCAGGAGTAGTTATGATTAAGAATGCATATTTAGCCGGCGGTTGTTTCTGGGGCATGGAAGATTTATTCCGAAAGCAAAACGGCATTGTAGACACTGAAGTTGGCTATACCGGTGGCAGTGCGCCAAACCCAACTTACCGTAGTCATGAAGGTCACGCTGAAGCGATGTTGATTAA
>CALKXC010000200.1 GCA_938004025.1 uncultured Leucothrix sp.
TACAGCACGCCCATCGAAAATACCGTATCAAATCCTATGCCTTTATACTGTTGTCTAAAGGCAGGCAATTGCTCTGACTTAAAGGGTAATAGGTGCACGGGCAGTGACTCGCCTGCATAGCGTTTAATTGCGCGGAACTGCGCGAGAAAGAACTGGCTTGGGTCAGCACCAATAACAAGTTGAGCCCCCTCACCTAGCATGCGCCACATGTGATAGCCATTACCACAGCCAACATCTAGCACACGGCGATTTTTTAGTGGGCTTAAATGAGCTTGAATCCGCTGCCATTTAAGATCTGAGCGCCACTCGGTGTTAACTGCAATGCCGAACAACTCATAGGGGCCTTTACGCCAAGGGATAATCGTTCGAAGCTGTTGCTCCAACAATGCCGCTTGCTCGGGTTGAATATCAGACTGGCTGCCTATCGTTATGCTATCCGCGTTAAAGTCCAAAACAGAAGGGCTAACCTCTGGCATTTGCTCAATTAAATCAATCCAATCTTGCAAAAACCCGTGCGTCTTTTCTTTAAAAACGGCATCTAACTGCTCAGGCAGACTCTCAAGCCAAGGTTCAAGTTCAGTATCTCGCAGATCTTGATATAGAGAATCAAAATTAAACATGCTAGTGAGTGACGACTGGCTTTCCAGGCCAAACGAAGTCGGCATCAATTTTTTTGTAGCGAATCTTCTCACCCGTTTTACCAGCGGATGCATCACTCATAAAGTAAAGATAGGGTCCGATTATCGCCTCAGCAGGTGCATTATTTTTCCCATCTTCTCCTGGGTAATTAGCAATGCGCATTTGAGTGTTCAAAGGCCCACTGTCAATGCTGTTAACTCTCACAAATCGCTCAGGATTATCATGTTCATCAGCGACAATTTCCATCATCGCCTCCATTGCCGCTTTGGCAATCCCAAATGCGCCAGCATAAGCACGTGAAAGGTGATGCCCAGAGTTAATAATAGAGGCTTTTGGAGATTGCTTAAGTAAAGGCAAACACGCTTGAACAATTAGGTAATTAGCATTCAGATTGATGGTCATTACCTTTTGCCAACTTTCTAAATCATACTGCTCAAAAGGCATATAACCAGGCAACCACGCGGCATTTAACACTAAACCATCTAAGCCATCCAACTGCTCGGTGAGTATCTTAGACATTTCAAGGTAGTCATGCGCTGTCGCACCTGCCATATCTAACGGGTAAATTGCGGGCTCAGGAGAACCTGCGGCGACAATTTCGTCATACACTTTTTCCAGCTCAGAAATTGTTTTGCCCAACAAAACGACCGTTGCTCCATAAGATGCATAAGCAATAGATATCGCTCGGCCAATGCCCGTGCCCGCGCCGGTTACTAAAATAACACGCCCATCTAATTCAGCGTGTTGCGGAACAAAATTTAATAATGCTTCAGACATTTCAGACCCTGAGAGTTTTACTCATCGTTTTCCTGATAATAATAATCAAACGCACGCTGCATTTCTGTGGTGAAACGCCATGCATCTGAATAAGAAAGGCCGCTATTTTCAGGGATAATGACCTTCACGTACAGCTCTTTACCATGTTTGTCTTTCAGCGCCGCTAAGGTATTTTTCATGGCTGAACGAGTCGTAGTATTAAAACTTCCAGAACTGCCGTCACGAATACGATAAACATCCCGACCGGTTTTCTTGCTATACCAAACTGAGACTACATGTTTACCTTCACTCGAACGCGCTGGTCGAACAAGTTTTTGGTATTCAATATCCAACGAGTCGTACTGACTCTTTAAGCTTTGAAGCTTAACGATATCTTCTGAGCGCAAGTTTTGGAGTTCAGCCATCTCGGTCCGTAATGTCTCCAATGCAGCGGTTTCTTGACGTCTAGCCGCCTCAAGTGCTGAGACTTCTGAACGAAGTGTGTCTAGCTGTTGCGCGCTTAACTGCTGACTTTCTCGGCTCGAATCGAGTGTCACCTCAGTCTCTTTTAATCTTGCTTGGGTTTGCTGCAACGTTAGGTCTTTTTCTTTTAAGACATCCTGTACTTGCTGTAACGTAAGGTCCTTTTCCTTCAAAGCATCTTGCCCTTGCTGAGACATTAGCTCTAGTTGACTCAATCTTTCTTGGAGATTAGCCAGCCGTGCATCGTTGCTCTTTTCACTGTTGCTTAGTGCTTGGTTTGCTTTTGCTAACGCGCTTTCTAATTCTATAATTTTTGCTTTGCTGCTGTCTGTGGTGTCAATGAGATCAGCTTGCTTTTGATTTAGAGCGGCTTGTAATCGGATAACTTGCTGCTGGCTCGACTCTTGTATGCCCTGCAAATTCGCTAAGGCGACAGCCCTTGCCTCAAGCGTTGCTAACTGCTTATCGCGATCAGCTCTTAAGGATTCAACCTGTTGCCCGCTTAGTGACAACTGTTTTTCACGCTCCTTTACCTTTTTAAGCGTTTCATCGAGCTCTTTTTCAATCGTGCTAACTTTAGCAAGAATACGTGTCAGCTCATTTTGTAACGCTTCATTGGCTACCTGCTTATCGACAGATACCTTATTCGCATCCACTAAGCGTTTTTGCAGCATGATCATTTGATCTTCAAGCGAGTTGTTCTGTGCCTCTTTATCTAAAGCCTGCTCGGCCGCTAAACGCTCCGCCTGAATACTCGCCTTTAAATCCGTTACCAGCTTCCAATTATTGGTAATGGCCATGACCGTCACCAATAGAAAGACCATGGTGATCACCATCATAATATCGGTGAATGACGGCCAGAAGCTCTCATCGCCATGATCCCTATCAGGGAACTGGTGATAATCAGGGTATCCGCCTTTCATCGCTTTGCTACCGGCTGTTTGATTGT
>CALKXC010000201.1 GCA_938004025.1 uncultured Leucothrix sp.
GTCTCTGACTGAGGCTCAACACCACCTGACCCACAGAATACACCAACACCACCATCCAATACTTTTAGTGAACGGTAAACTTCAACTGTGAAGTCAACGTGTCCCGGTGTATCGATGATATTTAAGCGGTGCTTGTTCCACTCACAGCTTACTGCTGCTGACTGGATTGTAATACCACGTTCCGCTTCTTGTTCCATGAAGTCTGTGGTTGCTTCACCGTCGTGAACTTCTCCGATCTTGTGGATCTTACCAGTCAAGCTGAGGATACGTTCAGTAGTAGTAGTTTTACCCGCATCAACATGGGCAAAAATACCAATGTTGCGGTAACGCGTTAGGTCTTTCATGTCTGTACTCTAAAAATTGTCAGGCGTAAAAAATCACTGGTCGATGACACTTTTAAAGTGTCAACTTTTGGGGCCGAACCGTTAAGAAAATCAGTCGCTTAACTTTTCGAAAAACCAGCCCAGCTTGGAAAACGGGGTATTCTAACCAAAAATACCCGCTCTGTACTAAGAAATTATGTTGATATCCGCAAGAATATTCAAAATAATCGACCAATTTCACTTTGCAGGCACACAGCATGACTCAATCAGCCGATTGGCAACGCCGTTTTGGGGGCATTGCCAAGCTTTATAGTGAGTCCGGACTCAACAAATTCAAGCAAAGCCATGTTTGCGTGATCGGTGTGGGGGGTGTTGGCTCATGGGCTGTCGAATCTTTAGCCAGAAGTGGCATCGGTGAAATCACGATGATTGACATGGATGTTGTTTCTGAATCAAACATCAATCGTCAGCTGCCTGCGATGAGCAGCACTCTTGGAAAAGATAAAACTGCTGTTTTAAAAGCGCGCATTATTGAAATTAACCCGGAGTGCCAGATACACATCATTGATGACTTCGTCACTATTGAGAATGTTGCTGATTTGATTGATGATTCAATTGACTATGTGATCGATTGCATAGACAGCTCTCGAGTGAAAGCCGCAGTGATCAGTTATTGCCGTCGACGCAAAATTAAAATTGTGACGTTAGGCGGTGCGGGTGGCCAGATTGACCCCGGCAGAATTCAGCTTTCAGATCTGAGTAAAACGAAGCAAGACCCGTTGCTATCTAAAACGCGCAAGCTACTTAGGCAGGAATACGGCTTTAGCAGCAACTTAAAACGAAGTTTTGGTGTGACGGCTATCTATTCAGATGAGCCGCAGCGGTATGCAACCGATGATGGAGGATTTAGTTTTGACAAGCCACAGGGCACTGACATGACACTATCCTGCGCAGGGGGACTAGGGTCTTGCATGATGGTGACTGCAAGCTTTGCGTTGAGAGCAGTTGCCGAAGTTCTTAGAAAATTAGCAGGCAAGCAGCGTTAACTCACATTACAATTTTCAGCTCGGTTTATTGCTTTCCCGATTAACGAGGCATCGCTGTTCGTTATTTGATATGATCCGCCTTTAATTCAGAATACTCGCTATCTGTGCACCTATGAGACCCGTAATAGCCCTAGTTGGCCGTCCTAATGTCGGCAAATCCACTCTTTTTAATCGCGTTACAAAATCCCGCGATGCACTTGTTGCCGACTTTCCAGGTTTAACCCGTGATCGTAAGTACGGAACTGGCGTTATCGGTGAGCGTGACTACCTCGTTATTGATACGGGTGGTCTCAGTGGAGATGATGCCGGCATTGACGAGTACATGGCCAAGCAAACTTGGATGGCCGTTGATGAGGCAAATATCGTATTATTTTTGGTTGATGGTAAACAGGGTTTAACACCTGCTGATAACCTTGTTGCCAACCGCCTTCGCAAAGCCGGAAAAGTTGTTTATCTTGCAGTCAATAAAACTGATGCAGTTGATCCTGACCAAGCGCTAACAGAGTTTTATTCAATCGGCTTTGAAGGCATGTTCGCTATTGCGGCAACTCAAGGTCGTGGCGTGACTCAAATGATCGATCACATCCTTAATGCTGCGCCCGCGGATGATGAGATTGAACTGCCCGATGAAAATGACGATAGTATTCGCATTGCTTTCATTGGCCGCCCGAATGTTGGTAAATCTACCTTAATTAATCGAATAATGGGTGAAGAGCGTGTGGTTGCTTATGACAAGCCGGGCACCACTCGTGACAGTATTTTCATTCCTTTTGAAAGAGATGAACAGAAGTACACATTAATCGACACGGCCGGGATTCGACGTCGCGGTAAAGTCAATGACGCCGTTGAAAAGTTCAGTATTGTAAAGACCTTACAAGCCATTGAAGTTTCTCATGTCGTCGTCATGTTGCTTGATGCACAAGAAACTATTACTGATCAAGATGCCCATCTATTAGGTATGATTCTTGAGTCTGGTCGAGCCCTGGTGGTTGCAATCAATAAGTGGGATGGTTTGAGCACTTATGAGCGTGATCAGATTAAAGATAAACTCGATTTAAAACTGCCGTTTATAGAATTTGCTGACAAGCATTTCATATCGGCACTGCACGGCACAGGCGTTGGGGATCTTTATAAGTCAGTTCATGAAGCGCACGCCTCGTCAATGATCAAAGTATCTACCCCTCGCCTAACCCGTATGTTGGAAACGGCACTAACCGAGCATCAGCCACCGCTGATCAATGGTTTCAGAATTAAGCTACGATATGCTCACCAAGGTGGAAACAATCCGTTTATTGTAATTATCCACGGCAATCAAACGAAGAAAATTCCGAATAGCTACAAGCGCTATTTAATGAACTACTTCAGAATCACGCTCAACCTCAAGGGAACTCAAGTTCGTATAGAATTTAAAACCTCTGAAAACCCATTTGAGACTAAGACCAAAAAACGCGCAACCTTATCACCG
>CALKXC010000202.1 GCA_938004025.1 uncultured Leucothrix sp.
GTTTTTTGCAGCTCTGTTTCTTTATCACTTAAAGACTTAAGGGCAGATTCACGCTCTTCAACGGTTAATTGAAGCTTCTTAAGTTGCTCGTCTTGCTCTCTAAGTGTTGCATTGGCTTTTTCAAACTGCTCCGCACTGTTCTTGATTTTAACGTCTAATTCACGGCGATTAACTTCAAAGAACTCTTGCTTCTGCTTTAGATCAGTTGAAACATTTTGTAGCGAGTTTTCACTCCATTTCAATTGCTCTTCATGCTCTTCTTTCTGTCGTCTAATCTCTTCCAAGGTTTCCGTAGCGACCCTGGCTTTCTCACGCTCTTCATCCAATGATTTTGAGAGGCTTTCCTTGGTTTCATTAAGATCAGTCAAGTTGGTTGCTAACTTCTTATGCAACTGATCAATCGTCTGATCTCTTTCAAGCAACAGCGCTTCAGACTCTTTCAATTTAACCGAGATAGCCGAAACCTTCTCAGATCCATTTTCTAATTTTTGCGAACCCTTCTGTGCCTCGGCACGAACACTGTCTAATGATTGCTGCGTATCGGTAAGTTGATTAGCCGTCTCAGAAAGCTGTTCTTTAAGTTGCTCAACTTCAACTTCATGCTGCTGCAGGCGTTGCTTGTAGTCATTGACCACTTGCTGATCAACCTCACTCCCGTTTTCACGCTCCAGCAAACGCTTAGAAAAGACATCGCGCTCTTCCGACAGCTTCAAAAACATTTCACCCTGACGCACACTGGCAAGATTTAACTCTTCATTCTTACGAGAATATTCATCTCTTTCGACTTCAACGTTCGCTAATCGCTGCGACCATTCTTGATTAAGTTTATCCATTTTGGCGCGCGATCCGCCTCTTAAAAGCCAACCAGCAATCAAGCCAATCACAGCAGCCAATAGTAGGAACAACCATATTTGCAAGATTAAGTAGCTCATTTTTTATTTCCCCTGACAATCAATGTTATGCGGCGGTTTTGCGCTCGCCCTTTTTCCGTTTTGTTGGTAGCGATAGGATTTTTCTCCCCATGGCCTATTGCAGTCAAGCGGCCGTTATCAATCCCCTTACTGGACAAATAGTTTGCAACAGCTTCAGCCCTTGCTTTACTAAGCTTCCAATTAGCCGACGCTCCTCCGCGCGAGTCCGTGTAACCATGTACTTGAATAACCTGATTCGGGCAACGAACGGCGACCTGAGAAATTTTATCTAACAAAACAGCACTCGATTGTTGTAGCTTGCTTGAGCCGCTTTCAAAGATAATTTTTTGCTGCTTCAATAAAGCGTTGAATTCTGTTTGACAAAACTTTGCAGCATACTGATCAGAACCAACCATCGTTACCTCTTCAGCCGCGGGTTTTGGAATAGTAGCTTCCGGTGCTTCAGCAATAACAAGATTCAAATCCGTGGTGTAATCGCCAGCAATTTCTTGGACAAATGCTTCAGCAGCATCACTGGCATCTTGTGAGGCTGCAACACCTTTCACAACGGCCTGATCGTTGCTTAAATTAACTTCGCCATCCTGAAGTACCTGCAGTGCACTGATACTGTTTAAAATATTTGGCTCCCAATTGTTAGGGGCTTCTGCAGAGCTTAATTCAACTTGCCAAACGGTATTCGCAGGGTCTGCTCCAATTGATAATAAGTGCTTATCTATCGTATCTTTTAACTCCATGCTTGGAACAGTGCCGTTAAAAATAAACTCACCAGAATCATCTTTGGATAAATTCATTGTAATTGGTAAGGCAGCGATGCTGTCATTCGTCACTTTTTGTAATTCAACATCCGTTGCAGCATCTGCTGGAATTGTTGAAGCCACTGCTTGTTGAACTTTCTCATCTTGAGCCGCAGCCTCAACTTCTGATTGATTTTCATCGGCGGTCAATGGATCAGTCACCTGAATGCTGTCTGCGTTGGCAGTCTCATTCACGGTAATGCTATTTGTGAGGCTATTTAGCCCATAAATATTCGCAGTTTCTAAGGCATGTTGCGCCATTATTTTGTTACTAGCGACACCACTTAACGTGACATCACGCCCATCAACTTCATAGTTTACCCAATCCAAACTGTTGGAATCGAGCGCTTCGCCGACGCGTTTTTGGATATCAGCTTGTATGCTAGGCGCTTTCATTTGATAAACACCAAACCAACCCACTATCGATAGAGCGATTAATGCAAGAACAGCAATTAGAATTTTTTTCATTAACTTTTAAGTCCTTTGAAAAGTTTATGTTTGTGTTGAGTTGGGGGTAAAGTCATACATAAGTAACATCAGGTGATTGTATAACTGGCATTAGATAACTCAATTTAAGCCAACAATACTCAATCAGTCAAGACTATCGACTATTTCAGCCATTATTGGTTCAAATACCCGTTTTTCAGTTAACTCAGCCGCTAATCCTTTTTGATCTCCTTCAACACTGCCCAAAAATGCAACAACGCTATATCGTCGTCCCCTGATTAAAAGAGTAGAAACCAGCCAGTGATCCCTAAGTTCTTGCTGCTTAGTGTAGCTTCGGCCTGTTTTGGTTAATAAAAACCTGACATTTTTTATATTCGCTAACGATTTAAGCCTCCCATCGGAGCCTTCGATATCGTTTCGCATCAACTTTCTTAAAGTTGCTTTTTCATTTTGAGTCCGAAGGTAATTACCACCAATTACGATGCCTGACTTAGCTTTATTAAATTCTAAATAGCGCCTACCTTCTTCTAAATCCGAAACCAAAAACTGCGAGATAGAAATGATCGCTTTAGACTGCGAATCGCCATAGAGCACATCAGACAGTTGTTGAATCACATCAAGTTGTTGTAAAGGCGTTGATTGCACCATCCCGTAGCTCATTTCATAAGCCAACTGTTCAAAGTGACTCTGCTTACCGGCCTTAGTTCTAAGATCAATCAGCTCAAAATTCTTATACAACGCTTCTAGTTGAGCAGGGCTGGCTTGCTTTCTTAGGGCATAAAATAATGGCAAAGAGGCCCTGACTTGAATTGACTCCTGAAAATCTAAGGAGTGGCCTATTTCATTAGGCGTTTGGCAGTTTACTAAGCCTTGAGGAAACTGCTCAACAGAGCTGGGTAGATTACGATAAGTCTGATTGCAGAATCTTGAATTAGGTAGATTACCAAGGGTTGCTAATAATACCGCGGCAGGAATTGCAGATAAAACGCCCGTGGCCCTTTCGGTAGTTTCACCACGCTTAAAGTACCTGACTATTTGCCCATTACTGTCCGTAACGGCAACTTCGATATTGGCACCACCACTATTGGTTTTCTTGCCTAGTTGATAATTCAGACCACAGTTTCGGCATTCACGTTGTAGCTTTTCCAAACGCGCAATTATGCCTCGCTTAAACGTTTCGTTATCTCGAATAGGTAAGGTGATTTGCACATCGCTGATTATTCTAAGATTACCAGGTGTCTCATAAGCATTACTTAACTGCGACTCGACGAGGTCCGTATACCTGCCAAGACTGACACTGCGGCGCTTAAATAAATGGGTAAACTCAAGGCCAGCCTGCCCATTAAATGTTTGTGTTTTTTGACGTTTATTAAGATCTAATGCAGCAAGGCCTTGCTCTATATTGGTGGCTAGAGCGGGTTGAGTTTTAGAATAGAGATCAAGTCCGACAGTCACCGCTTTTTCTTTAATTGAAGCAATGTCAGCGTTGTCGAGCAATGGAGAATTTTGTAGTTGAGCAACGGCTAATAAGGCTTGTTCGGCATTATTCAATTGCTCTACTTTCTTATTAAATACCACTTCTGCGGTAGCTCGAAGGCCAGCCGTATCATCGTTAAAGCCTCGCAAGTTTCCATGAATAGCAGTCCAACGCTTAAACTCTGCCCCTTTATTTTGTGCGAGATAAGGAAACGAATGTTTGGCAAATTTAATACTGTTAACAGTCTGGCATAACTTGGTTAACATTTCAGGGCAGGTATTTTGCGATGCTTTTCCACCTGGCTGTAAATTTTGCGCTAACTGCATCGTTAAGCTGTCATGAGTGGGCGATG
>CALKXC010000203.1 GCA_938004025.1 uncultured Leucothrix sp.
TGGCAATTACGCGACCTCAAGGCACCGTTTAGTGGGCATGGTTTATCAGGTGTAGGCACTCAGGGTGGAACTGAGAGTTTAGAGTTCTTCAGTGATGTTTCCACTGTCACGTTAAAAATTTAGAGCAGGCAGCAAGCCTAAGTACAGCGAAGCCTTAATAATGGGCAGACCTTAAGCAGATCATAAGGAAAGCATAATGACACAACAAAAGTACCTAGCCCTAGGCGGAGCAACCGGCATAGGCCAACAAGTCTGTGAAAAGCTCATGTCCAGCGGACACGAAGTTATTTTGATGGATCGCGTGGCACCAGAATTTGAAGTGACTTACTACATCCAAATTGATCTGACAGAGCAAAGTGCCGTAGATGCAGCACTCCAGCAATTCGCTGAGTTAGGCACAAAAATAGATGGGCTTTTCAACATCGCAGGATTACCACCACGCGAAGGGTTAACTGAAAAAATCATAGCAGTAAACTGGGTCGGGCTTGAATATGCAACTGAAAAACTCTTGCCTCATATGAATAATGGCGGCGTTATTGTTAACCTAGCTTCAAAGGCGGGGCAGTTTTGGCAGCAAAGTATGCCGCAGGTACAGTCGCTATTAGCATTGCATGATTGGAAAGAAATCGACGGTTGGTGTGCTGGACAAGAAATCGAGCATGTCAGGGCCTATAACCTATCTAAAGAAGCATTGATTGTGTGGACCAAACTACTCGCTGCTCGATTAATAGAACGGCAGATTCGGGTGGTATCAGTCAGCCCTGCAGCAGTGTCTACCGGCATTTTGGATGACTTTATGAAGGCCTTTGGTGACAAAGTGGCTCAAAACCTGAAAAAAGTGGGTCGCCCTGGCAATGCGGATGAAATTGCCAGTACAGTTTTGTCAGTTGCAGACCCTGCTAACAGCTGGTTAAACGGGATCGACATTCAAGTCGATGGTGGTATGGGCGCTGTGATGTTCACCGAGCAGTTAAATACCTAAGAAAAATTCCTATGCCGTTTGTAAACACATTATTGTTGTAAGCTTTATAAGAGGAGAGAACAAATGAATCAATGGATGACGCATGCTGCAAACGTCTTCGCCGTTGCTTTGGCTTGCCTGTCTTTTTACATTGCTGGTTGGGGCATATTCGATAGTGTCTGGGTCTCTGGCCTGACGGTTTGGTTAGGCTGCATGGCCGGTTTTTTGTCGATGCAGGTTGCTGATAACAACAGTAACGACGCTGATTCAACGGCGCTTGCCTCTTCTCTCAGTCAAAAAATCATCCCCTTTTTCCATATCCTGCTAGCCGTGGTTTTCAGCTGGATCCTATGGAAATGGGTAGCAGTCATGTTAGAGCAGGAAGAATTCTTTATTGAAATAAGCTTCTTCGACAATGTACTGGCTTGGGCCGGCATTATAATGACAGGCTATCTGACTTGGCGTTTTTTTGGTTGGCCAATGCTAGCTGTGTTTCTGATCATGGGTGCCTATGTCTTGGCTCCTGACAATTTTTATGGCGCAGGGGAAGATTGGATTCGAGTATCAGAAAACCTATGGTATTCCACCGACGGCGCGTTTGGTCGACCCGTAGAAGTCGTTGGGCGGGTCGTGCTTATTTTCATTTTGTTTGGGGCTATTTTGCAGGTCTCAGGCGCAGGGGAGGTGCTGTTGAAATTTGCCTTTGCTGCAACAGGCCGGTTCACAGGTGGTCCTGCGCATGCAGCGATTGTGGCTTCTGCTATGTTTGGCACCTTATCAGGAGCAGCCGTGGCGAACGTTGTTTCCACTGGCGTATTCACTATCCCCATTATTAAGCGCGCAGGGTTTAAGGCTAAGTTTGCGGGTGCCGTTGAAGCAGCCGCCTCAACGGGTGGTCAGATAATGCCGCCGGTGATGGGTGTTGTTGCTTTTCTTATGGCCGATGTCACCGGGATACCCTATCTGAGTATTGTGGTCGCCGCACTGATTCCCGCTGCCATGTATTACCTATCACTTTTCATTGTTGTGCTAATTGAGGCCCGTAAACACGACATCCAACCCATACCGGAAGAAGAACGCCAAGTACTCGATAAGATGGATTGGCTGCGTAGCCTAGCCTTTTGGGTGCCTCTTGGTATTTTAATCGTTTATCTTCTAAACGGCCGTACACCACAAAACGCAGGCTTCGCTGCAACAATCGCAGCTACTGTCATGTGCCTGCTGTTATTCCCAGACTTTCGCCACCCTAAAAGATGGTTAGACGCGCTGATTTCTGCCGGAAAAGTATCGGCTACCCTAATGATCATCGTTACAGCCATTGGCTTTGTCATCGGCGTGGTCAATATGACAGGCATTGGCTTGAGCTTTGCCGAAGGGATTTTATCTATTGCAGGGTCGGACCTATTCTTAAGTTTGATACTAGTAATGATTGGCTGCTTAATCATGGGGATGGGCGTGCCGACTGGAGCCGCATATCTCATCATTGCCATTGTGCTGGGCCCAGCACTAGAAAGACTGGGTTTACCCACAATTGCTGCTCACCTTTTTGTTGTGTATTTCGGTGTGCTATCCGTCGTTACCCCACCCGTTGCGCTGGCAGCATTTGCCGCTGCTCCTATCGCTGGAGCAAAGCCGATGGAGACAGGCTTTGAAGCAGTTCGTCTAGCGTTAGCTGGATTTATTATCCCGTTTGTTTTTGTTTATCATCAAGATGTATTAATTATTGTTGATGATTTTTCATTGACCGGTTTGATTTGGGCATTAATTGCCTTTGTCATATCAACATGGTCAATCAGTACCGCACTGAGCGGTTTCGATAATCATGGCCTACCGCTATGGGAAAGAGTAATGAGAGGTATAGCCGGCTTGGCCATACTCATTCCTACCCTACCCATTGCCGCACCAGCTGCTTTAGTGGCTGTCGGGCTTATTGTTTATCATCGTACTGCAGCAGCATCTAAAGCTTTGGCCTAGGTGTTGAGCTAAGACGTTAAACAAGACGTTGAACTTAACTGCGGTATCTTAATAATTGGAGGAAATATAATATGAAACCATTACAAACTTTACTACTCGCAGGCGCTCTAAGCTTGTCGGCAGTCAGTGCCCAAGCGGCAGATAAACTAAAAATGGCAACCATTGCCCCAGGCACCTCAGCCTATTTAACGATGACCACCTTCACTAGCATCGTTAATCAGAATCAAGACAAATACGAGTTTACTGTGGATGCCACCGGTGCGGCGACTAAGCACATGGTAGAACTAGCTAAAGGTAAGCTGGACTACTGCATGAGTTCGCCAACAGTTCATCACTTTATGAAAAACGGTAAAGCGATGTATAAAAAGCTAAAAGGTCACGCAGAACTTGCTGAAAAATTGAAGCTGGTTATGTGGTTCCCTTATGGCCAATACCACATCCTTACACATGCTGATAGCGGCATCGAAACGCTGGCTGACCTGAAAGGCAAAAAAGTCTTTCTTGGCCCTCCAGGCGGTGGTGCATGGACAGCGGCTTATGGTTTTGTAAAAAGTGCGACAGGACTAGACGCTAAAAAAGGTGACTATGAAAGTGTAAAAGCGAGTTGGTCTTCAGCTTTTCAAGGCTTTCAGGATCGCCAGTTTGATGTCTACATAAACGGTGGTATTGCACCCTTCCCTCAGGTTGAGCAACTTGCCCTAACGAACAAAATCCGCATTCTTGGTTTGACTAAAGCTGAGTATGACGCCAACGAAGGTGCACAAGGTTATGTAAATGGCATGACGGGACGTGAGCTAGGCGTTATACCAAAAGGTGCTTATGGCGAGAACGTGATCATGGATGAAGATCTATATGTACTAGGTGCTCGTGTTGGTATTACTGCTAATGCTGACCTTCCAGAAGACCAGGTTTATGCCGTGACTAAAGCGTTCTGGGACAATGTTGATGAAGCTCGTGCGTCAACGCCTTGGTTAAATGAAATCAAGCCGGAGTACGCTGTATCAGGCGGTGGTATGAAGTTGCACGCAGGCGCGCAAAAATACTACACAGAAAAAGGCCTAGAAATTCCTGATGGATCTAAGGCGGAATAAAAAGAGATTACTATGAACGAATCAGACCAGTTAAATAAGTCACCCAAGTCAGCAACAGAGCATACGATTGCAGCAAACCAGCAGCTTGGGGAACAGCTTGATTTCGACAATAAGAGCTGTTTTGATGATGCTTCTAGAGGTTTTATCGGCACCATTCCGGATGCTCGAATTACCACTGAAGATGGGCGTGTGGTGTGGGATGTATCGAGTTATCGATTTCTGGAAGAAGAATCCCCACCTGACTCAGTCAATCCTAGCCTGTGGCGTCAAGCTCGGCTAAATGACAATCATGGCTTATTTCAGGTCGCAGAAGGCATATACCAAGTTCGTGG
>CALKXC010000204.1 GCA_938004025.1 uncultured Leucothrix sp.
TTTTAGTTTCATCTATTGGAAATCGGCGAATGAAATTCGAGCGCAAACTGATTCTCAATTAAGAGCTGAAACCACTAATCTGCTTGGCTTATATCAAAATGGGCAAATTTCTGCGCTGACCCAAGAGATGAATCAGTTAAACACTGATGGACGCTCAAAATTCTTTTTATACGCTTTGCTTAACCGCTCACAGCGCGACCTCATCAAAGAAATCGGGCCGGATAAAGAACTTAAAGTGGGCGATAGCATATTCGCAACACTGCCACTTAAATCCGTTATTACAGTTCCTGAGGCTGATAAGAGCCAGCTAAACTCGAGCGACAAAGCTCAGCTGAATCAAGACGCAAGAGTCTTACTCACCCTACTTCCTGATGGCTATCAGATTATGGTTGGGTCCGATCTCTATGAGCGACAGGCCCTACTGAAACGAATTCTCAATGTTATAATCAGTTTGGTTCTCGTGGTGTTTACCCTAGCCTTGTTTGTCGGCGCTCTAATCGGCTATGGCGTACTAAGAAGAATAAATAAAGTCCGTCAGACAGCGGTTGAAATTGTTCAAGGGGATCTGAGCCAGCGCATGCAGGTTACTGATAAAAATGACGAATTTGATCGCTTAAATTTGGTGGTCAACACCATGCTGTCGCGAATCGAACAACTTATGCAAACGATGCACCAAGTGACGGATAATCTTGCTCATGACCTTCGCAACCCTCTCAATAGATTGCGAAATAGACTGGAAGTGTCATTAATTCAAAACCTCGACAGAGAGGGATATCAAAAAGTACAGCAAGAGTCTATTCAAGATATTGACGCCATCATCCTTACCTTTAATTCTTTGCTAAACATCGCACAGGCAGAATCTGGAAAACATGATCAAGACTGGGTGCCTATTGATTTAAAGCCATTCCTTGAAGAGCTCTCTGAGCTTTACTCCATTGCAGCAGAAGAAGCGGGTATTGCGTTTAATTGCAATGTCGAAGGAAGCTTTTTAGTTTTAGCAGAGAATCAGCTAATGGCGCAAACTTTTACCAACCTGCTTGATAATGCAATAAAGTTTACGCCAAAAGGTGGACAGATTGATATCAACACTCACTTCACGGATAACGCCGCAATCATAGAAATATCTGATACGGGACCCGGTGTTCCTGAAGATAAATATGAAGAAGTCTTCGAGCGTTTTACTCGATTAGACAATGCTAGAAGCACTCCTGGGAATGGGCTTGGATTGAGTTTAGTCAAGGCAGTCGTTGACAGACATCATGGAAAAATTGAGTTACAAGATAATAACCCTGGATTAAAAGTAATTCTCACGTTTAATGCCTACACACCTAACGGTAAAAAAACGGCCATTACTTAGTAATAAGTAATGGCCGCCTGATTACGCTAGCCACTTTCAGACAAAGCGTATTGTTACTTTCATATTTCAGCTTTATTAAATTAACTATTGCGCCTAATTATTGTGAAGTAAATTCTAACTTAAGCAATATTAACAGTTGATTTCTAAAGCATTACCGTTTTCTAAATTTTTTGTAAGGTACCATTGTTTAAGTTAAAAATACCATCTGCAAGATTCATAAATTCATGCCCTTCATGACAAGCAATTATCAAAGAAGTACCGGATGACTTTAAACTGTTAAGCAGTTCAAGGGTTTTCATTCTACTTTGCTGATCTAGATTTGCGGTTGGCTCATCGAGTAATAGAACCTCTGCATTACGCAGCTTAGCTCTTGCTAAAGCAACACGCTGCTTCTCACCGCCTGACAATTGTTTGGCTTGGCTAGTTGAAAGAGCATCAAGACCCGACCACTGCAAGGCATCAGCAATTAAGCTGTCTTTATTTTGACTCGCTACTTTATTGCATAGCGAAAACTCAAGATTCTTCTTAACAGAACCATCAAATAGATAAGGGCTCTGGTGCATATACATCACCTTATTCTTTAGCATGCTATGCTGCTTCGTCCAGCTAAGCTCCTCGGGGTTTGAATCAGCAGGAAAAGATACTTCTCCGGAATCTGGCTTTAGCAGCCCAGCCATCACGCGTAGCAAAGTGGATTTACCAGAACCATTTAAGCCTTGTAGTAAATAGCATTCATTTTTTATACAGCTCAAATCAACCGCATTAAATATTTGCCTCTTACCATAGCCGATCGACAAACTATGAAATCGAATCAATTCTGACTCAGACGAAGCGATTAACTCACTCAAGACAACGTACCTTTCCCTTGAAAGAGATGTAATAAGCCGTTCAAAATAAACGCTAATAACAGCAACACAATGCCTAAGGCGATACCTTGAGCAAACTCCCCTTTGCTCGTTTCAAGCGCTATCGCTGTAGGAATATTGCGAGTGTAGTGCAGAATATTTCCTCCCAACATCATCGAGGCACCGACTTCAGCAATAATCCTTCCAAAGGCTGCTAAGATTGCCGCTAATAAAGCAAATCTGGCTTCGCGAACAACCAAATACAATGCGCCCAAAGTTGAATGCCCCAATGTAATTGCTGTTTCCCATGCTCTTCGTTCAATAGATTGAAAGGCGGTGTGGCTCATTGCGACAAGTAAAGGGAAACATAATGCAATCTGACCAATGATCATCGCAGTTTGTGTAAACAATAAACGTAGGTCACCAAGCGGGCCCGCTCTTGAGAGTAACAAGTAGAAAGTAAGACCTATCACCACCGCAGGAACAGACAGTAGTGTATTAAACAAGGCGATTAATAAACGCCTCCCTGGAAAATCATAAAATGCGAGTAAAAACCCAATGCTCATCGCAGGAACTACAGCAATTAGAATAGCAAGGCCAGAGACACTAAACGAGATACCAATAATTTCCCATAACGGCCCATTTGCACTTATTAATAGAATAAGTGCCTCATAAACCGTTTCAGAGAGAGATTGCTGCATAACAAAAATGATTTAGAGATAGGGAGCAATACACTTAAATCTTGCCAGATAAAAATGCAAAGGTGTCAGGATGATGTGTAATTTTATTTCGTTGGAGGGGCGTCAAACTCAATCTGTTCAACTCCGTTATAAATCATAAAGTGCCGCCCTTTTGCCCTAGCGATCAGCACGACACCCAATTGTTGAGCTAGCTCAAGACCCATCTGAGTAACCCCAGA
>CALKXC010000205.1 GCA_938004025.1 uncultured Leucothrix sp.
TTTTTATATCGACCTGCTGTTTTACAACCGTAAACTTAAGCGACTTGTTGCGATTGATTTGAAGATGGAAAAGTTCAAGCACAGCCATAAGAGCCAAATGGAGCTTTATTTAAATTGGCTCAAGAAGTACGAAACTGAAAGTGATGAAAACCCTCCGCTAGGGATCATCCTTTGTACCAGCAAAAAGAGAGAACAGATAGAGCTGCTTGAAATGGAAGGTAGTGATATTCATGTCGCAGAGTACTTAACTAGTCTGGTATCTATTGAGCTACTAGAGCAGCGGCTGCATGATTCTATTGCTAAAGCCAAACAACGCTTAGATTATAAATATTAGACTTATACCTATTTCAACCCCGCTAGGCTACAGTGCTGCAAGACAACTTTCATGCTCACCATCAAAAGGCGCAATTACTCACATTTGCTAATCTCTTCTGACAAAAGCTGAATAAACAGTTGCGTCTTTTTAGGAAGAAAAGCCTTTGGCGGGTAAACCGCGTAAATGGTAAAACCCACGACCGGAAAACTGGGCAGTATCTTGACAAGCCGCCCGCTATCGAGATCATCCTGATACAGCCACAATGGCCCCCAATGAATCCCTTGATCATTTCTGACTAAAGCATGGATTGCTTTCAAGCTGTTTATGCAAAAATTACTATTGATGCCAGTGTGAGCGAACCTCGTGCCATTTAAAAACTCGATATCACTTTTGCCTTGCGCAGGTGAATATAAAATAAAATGATGATCAACAAGATCGTCTGGTGTCTGCGGATAACCATGTTGTTTAACATACCTAGGACTTGCCACCAAAACCCTTGAGATACTCCCTAGTCGCTTTGCAATCAGCCCAGAATCTGGCAGAGAGCCAATACGAATAGCAACATCCAAATATTGCTCAGCGAGATCGACAAGGTCACTACCTAAAATAAACTCAAAGGAAAGCTCAGGCGCTTGTTTTTTCATAGCATTCGCTGCGGGTGCGATAAACCTCTCACCCAAATCAACCGTTGACCCTACACGCAGCCTGCCTTTCATAGTGGTTGCCCCACTGGTAATTTCTTCTTCCAGTGCCATCTGCTCATCAACAATTCGACGTAATCTTTCGAAATAGATCAGCCCTGTTTCAGTCGGTTGAGTTCTTGAAGTTGAACGATGTAACAGCTTGACACCTAAACGGTCTTCAAGCGCAGCGATTCTTCTGCTCAATGAAGATGGTTCCATATTGAGGTGCTCTGCGGCTTTTTTGAAACTTCCCGCTTCAACGACGCGGAGAAAGGCTTGCTCAGTTGTGATCATTATTAATTGCGAAAATAACAATTGGGGATTGTGAAATTACACCTTACAAGCACTTTGAACAACTATCTATCATATAAATGAACAAAGCCCTCAAGCAATTGCAGTCTAGTTATGTGCAAGAGAACCGCAAAGCAAGCTATTTTGGACTCGTCAAAGATGTTTGGAAAAAAAGACGCCAATGAGTTTTTTGCGGCAGCACTCCCACAATTGGAGTCTCACCTTACTTTGATTCGATCCGTAACCAATATCAACGAAGCCGCCGTTGTCGCTCGGCAGTTAATTTCCTCAGTGAATATTTACGGTTCGGAGAATCTTGAACTAATATTAGAACGACTGCGTGACGGATATTATTCTAAAGATCAATTGCCTAATGCTGTCAAGTCAGTTTGTATTGAACTTAAAATATCGATTAAAGAAATCAAAGATTGGCTATGAGTATAGGGTAAGTTCATCCCTTAACAATATTCGCTCAATATCTTCTAGATCAAAAGGCTTACTCAAATAGTCATTCATTCCTGCCGCAAGACAGCGTTCACGCTCACCGGCTATCGCGTGGGCAGTCAACGCGACAATGACCAAATCGCTATAACTGCCATCTTGCCTAATCCGCCGTGTCGTTTCATAACCGTCCATGCCTGGCATGCTCACATCCATGAATACCAAATCAAACGGTTGTGTTTTTAACAAAAAAAGCACTTCTTCGCCGCTTTCAGCGACTGCTGCATCTATCCCCAGAAGAGACAGTAATTTTTTCCCAAAGAAGCGATTCATCTCATCATCATCGACCAACAACACGCGATAGTCGTCTGGTAACGAGGAATAGCCCCTGTCTGATTTAGGCCCCTCGACTTCTGGCTCTTGTAAGATGAAATCTAAGCTAAAAGAAAAACAGCTTCCTAAACCCGGCTTACTCTCTACCTGCAACTCTCCTCCCATAAGCCGGACTAATTTTTGGCTTATCGCTAAACCAAGCCCTGAGCCACCAAATTTTCGCGCCGTGCTACTGTCCATTTGCGAAAAGGGTTGAAACAACTTTTTCTGTTGTTCCATTGACATACCGACTCCGGTGTCACGAACTTCAAACAACAATCGTGCGCTATCAACGGTTATCACTTCTGGTATGACGGTAAGGCTCACCTGACCCTGCGGAGTAAACTTAATCGCATTTCCGAGTAAATTGAGCAACACCTGTTGCAGACGAGTGGGGTCTCCCAATAACTGTTTATTGATTGAAAGGAATCGGTTGTCCAGCCTAAACTGCAACGATTTACTCTTAGCTTCCTCACTCAGTAACTGATTAATTTTCTGCAGCACTTGCCCCAATCGTACTGGGATGCTTTCGGTTTGAAGCAAACGACTATCAAGCCGAGCCAAGTCTAAAATATCGTTGATCAATTCAAGCATATGATCTGACGAAGTATTTAGTCGGTTTACATATTCTTTTTGATCACCATAAAGCGTGGTTCTTTCCAGTAAGCGACCTGCACTCACCACTGCATTCATCGGCGTTCTGAGTTCATGGCTCATGGTCGTCAAGAATTGATCTTTAGCTTCACTCGCCGCCTTTAAGCGCTCAGCATCTTCACTTTTCATGCGGACTTGCTCGGCTTGAGTCAGTGACAACATCAGCAGTGCAATTAACAAAGTGAAATACATGCCATCAGTCAACGTACTCACATCAGCAATGAGGCCTGCCCCTCTTAACAAGCTAGGAATAAATGCAAGCATTACAAGTATAACGGCGGCACGAAGCATGAAAGGATAATGGAACCCCTGACGGTACCTTAGATACATCGTGATGATGAGAGGAACAATTAGCAATAATCCAATACTGCCAACCAGTACCGTTCCATATCCAAACCACAGTTGCACAGGAATCAATGCCAAGCTTGTCCAGAAGATCCCTAACAATAGCGTATTAAGACGCGGCAGATTTTCTCGTGTATTCAACCAATTAAATATCATACTAACGGTTGCTGAAACCGCTATCAGGCCAAAGGTCGAGCCCATTCCAGCTAAGTATTGCCTGAAAAAACTGAAGTAATGCCAAAGACCGGAATGATTCCCAAGTTCGATTACAAACCCAAAAATAAAAATTGATAATGCAAGGAAGCTGCGGTCACGTAGGTATAAAAAATATAATAAGTTATAAAGCGCTAATGTCAGAAGGCCGCCAATCACAAAACTGAACAGCGGGTACATCAACATTACGTCGAGTAGCATTTGTTTTGAAGAACGCAAACGTGGGATAAGGACTAGGGGTGTTTGATTATCCTGTACCCTAAAATACAGCTCATAATCTTGCTTAGGCTCCAAGTCCAGTCGATACTGCAGCGTTCGCGAGTGTGGCAGTATATCTATTGGAACAAACGATTCGCTACTCACTTTCCTAACATAAAGAGCCACATGGCGAGACAGCGACCCAGGCATAGTGAAGTACCATTCCTCTTTGTCAGATTGGTTACTTATTTCTACCCGAAACCAATAAGCTGACTGCGTAACAAAGAAGTCTAATTGGCCATTAACTGCACCGCTTACATCGAAGCTACTCTTAGAAATATCAGCAATTGTTAACTGCCCTTCTGGGTCCTCAACCATGCCAGCGTAGTCCAAAATATGCAGAGGCTCGCGCATTTCAGCCGTTTGATTGTCTAAGATTAGTTCTGGCACGGCCGAGAAGCTTGCGACTGGAATTATCATCGCAAGTAGCAAAACACACTGGGTACTTAGTAACACTAACCGAAATGCGGGGGACATTTTTCCGTTATGCTAAAGACGCCATTTTTGGCAACAGTGTAAAGATAACATCTTTCCGAAATCTCTTTTGTGGATGGTTTAAGCAAATATAAATGTTAATTTATTGTCCGTTTTCGCTGCGGCATTAATTGCTGACTGTCTATGAGTACTTGCCGAATATCTTCGAGATCAAAGGGTTTGCTAAGATAATTATTCATTCCTGATGCGAGGCAACGATCGCGTTCACCCGCAATAGCGTGCGCTGTCAGGGCAATAATCAATAAATCATCAAACGCTCCATCTTGACGTATTCGTCGGGTAGTTTCATGCCCATCCATTTCCGGCATGCTGACATCCATAAACACTACATCAAATGATTGCGTTTTTATTAATTGAAGCGCCGCTTCACCACTTTCCGCAAGTGTCACCTCAGCACCGAGACAGGCAAGTAGTTTTTTTCCAAAAAATCGATTCATCTCATCGTCATCGACCAATAATATGGCTAACCCTTCAGGCAATGCTGAAGACTTAGAAGGCGTTAGAACCGCCTCAGCTGTGGGCTCTTCTAAAGCAAAGTCTAAGCTAAATGAAAAAAGACTTCCTAAGCTTGGTTGACTCTCAACTTGTAACTCTCCCCCCATCAACTTAACTAGCTTTTGGCTAATAGATAAACCTAGACCAGAACCACCATATTTTCTAGCCGTACTACTATCCATTTGTGAAAATGGCTTGAACAGTTTCTTTTGCTGTTGCACCGAAATACCAATGCCGGTATCACGCACTTCAAATAATAGTCGTGCCTTATCATTGCTTATTTCTTGCGGAATAACGGTAAGGCTAACCTCTCCCGCTGGGGTAAACTTGATGGCGTTACTCAATAAGTTGAGCAGCACTTGTTGCAAGCGAGTAGGGTCACCCACTAACTGCTTATTTATCGAGTGGAAACGGTTATCAAGTATTAGCTGTAAAGACTTATTCCGAGCTTGCTGACCCAGTAATTGCTTTATTTTTTGCAATACCTGTTCTAACTTCAAAGGAATAGTTTCGGTGTAAAGCAAACGACTATCCAACCGCGCTAAATCTAAAATGTCATTAATCAAGTCCAGCATATGATCTGACGACGTATTTAAACGATTGACATACTCAGTTTGATCACCGTGAAGATCCGTTTTTTCCAATAATCGCCCAGCACTAACGACGGCGTTCATGGGCGTTCGCAACTCATGACTCATGGTCGTCAGAAATTGATCTTTCGCTTTGTTAGTTGCAGCCATACGCTCAGCATCTTCACTTTTCATGCGGACTTGTTCTGCCTGAGTGAGTGACAGCAAAATCAGTGCAATGAGTAAGATGAAGAACATACTGTCAGTCAACAGAGGCACATCTCCAATCAAGCCAACTGCCCTTAATAGACTAGGCATAAAAGCCAACAGCACAAGCAAAACAGATGCACGAAGTAAATAAGGAGAACGAAACCCCTGGCGGCGCCGCAGAATGCTGGATGCTATCACTGGGGGGGCCAACGACAAGCCTACAACTCCCGCAGCAATCGTCCCATAGCCAAACCACCACTGGAGTGGTATCAAGGCCAAGCTTATCCAGAAAATCACTCGAAATAATGCATGAATTCGCGGCAGATTTTTACGGGTACTTAGCCAGTTGGTCGACAGGCTGATGGCCGCAGCTATCGCTATTAGACCAAATGCTGAGCCCATGTCTGCTAAGGAATGTCGTAAAAAACTGAAGTAAAACCAAAGGCCAGAATGATTGCCTAACTCCATGACAAAACCAAAAATAAAAATGGACAGTGCAAGGAAACTACGATCACGTAGGTAAATGAAATACAACAAGTTATAAAGCGCTAACGTCAGGAGGCCACCAACGACAAAACTATACAGCGTGTAATTTAGCATCACTTCAAGCAGCATTTGCTTCGATGTTCGCAAACGCGGCTCAATCGCTAGAGGGGCCTGACTGTCTTGTATTCGAAAATATAAATCGTGGTGTTGATTTGGCTTTAAAGTCAGTAAGTATTGCAGCGTACGAGAGTGCGGCAAGAGCTTTTGCCGGGTAAACCCATCACCACCAGTGGCCTTTAGGTAGATATCCACATTGCGTGATAGTGAGCCTGAGAGTGTGAAGTACCACTCTTCTTTGTCAGATTGATTGCTTATGGCGACTCGAAACCAGTAAGCAGACTTCGTTACAAAGAGATCTAATTTTCCATCTACTGAAGAACTGCCTTCAAACGTTTCATTTAACACTTCAACTAGCCCTAAATTACCTCCCGGATCTTCCAACATTTCAGAGTAGTTTAGGATGTGTAAGGGTTCGTTACGCTCAGCCGTCTCATTGTCCAGAATCAATTCTGGTGCAGCGGCAAAGCTAGCAATCGGTAATAACATTACGACCAAAAGAAACAGCTGACGACTGATTAAAGCTAGGTATAAAGGGGGTAACATCTTTTCCAACTTTATTGTGTTGATGAATTGGCAGATGGTGTTCGATATCAATTGTACTATAAATTAGGCCTTTTAAGGGAGTGGCTTAGGCTATCAGTACAATATCCACCCAGTGATTTGCAGTAAGGAATCAATCTTACCGCTGTTCTGTATTATGATCGTATCAACTGATTGTTACCTAAGGAGCCGTTATGTGTCGAAATATCAAAACGCTTGCCAACTTTGAGCCGCCTGCGACTGATGAAGAAGTTCGAGCATCCGCCCTACAATTCGTACGAAAATTAAGTGGCTCAACGAAGCCTTCAAAAGCTAATGAAGCAGCATTTGAATTGGCAGTAGATAAGGTTGAAGCCGCAGCGCGCGCGCTGATTGATTCTTTGCAAACTACAGCCGAACCTAGAAACCGAGAAGTTGAAGCGGAGAAAGCAAAACTTCGGTCGGCTAAGCGTTTTGGAAGACGATGACCGAATAGGCAAATACTTTCTATGTAATTTAATCTTTTCTCACCTTGGAACAGTCGCTTACGTTAAGAACTTCTCTCGCGCAGCATCGCTTGTACTTTTGATTTCGAATCCGTCAGTTGCTTCAGCTTTGCCTCCATTTTCAGGCGGAGCCTATAGTGCTGCATACGTTTTTCAATCAACAAATAGCCATAGGCAAGTGGGATAAAAAGCACAAGCAGCACTCCCAGCGCTTTCAATAGCGCTAGCTGTTGTTCCAGACCCTCTATCGACGTGAACACGGCCACAATGATTAGCAGCAAGAATCCAAGAAATGCGCTGATCACGAACGTCTTCCCTCGTGCAAAGATATCTATGTCAGAGCTAACAAAGACTGAAGAATCCTCCACACTAAGGCTATGCCTAAGCATTTTCATTTGTCGAAGTTTTAACTCCCTGATCACACCAATCAGTATGAATTGCATACTCTCTTCGTCAATCCCTTGATCTCGAAGTAACTCGGTATCTATGTTGCACTCAGATCTCATATGAGAAGTGTCCAGTTGTTTGAATACACCGGCAATTTAGCACTCTTTTGCTATTAAAACAGCGATAGGAAAGCTAGTCGATGTGATTGGGTGATATTTATCTTCATAGGTTTCTGTCAAAATAAGCAACCTATCAAACTTGCCATTATCAGTGGTTCTATACTCATAAATATCGATATTTATTTTGATTTACTCAATAACATCGATAATTTATGATAGACCAATATTAAACTCAAGCGAACGAGATCATTATGAGACTAGTGTCATTTTCACGCGGAGGCGAAAGCCGAATCGGCTGCCCAGTTGACGGCCAGATCGTTGACTTATCAATCGCTGCGTCATCACTTCCTACCGACCTATTGAGCCTATTAGAAATGGGGCCTGAGGGAATGAAGCAAGCCGAAGCTGCTGTAACAGCGGCCGGAGATGATGCTTTAGTTTCAGTGGATGACATCAGCTATCTTCCACTGATGACTAGACCACCAAAGATTATTTGCATTGGTCGTAACTACGCAGCTCACGCTATTGAAGGGGGCGCACAACCGCCAACTTACCCTGAAATTTTCTACCGTGGTTCTACCTCATTGCTTGCTCACAACGCGCCAATTATTCGCCCGAAGTGTTCAGACAAACTAGACTTTGAAGCAGAGCTTGTCGCCATCGTGGGTAAAACAGCAAAAGGCGTTGCTAGAGAAGATGGCCTCGACTATGTCGCAGGTTACACACTGTTTAATGACGCTACCTTACGTGATTACCAAAAGAAGAGCACACAGTGGACGATCGGTAAAAACTTCGATAACACGGGTGGTTTTGGTCCAATGTTCGTAACGGCTGATGAGCTACCGGCTGGTGCTGATGGCTTACGCATTCAATCGCGCCTTAACGGTCAAGTCATGCAGGACGCTAACACTAGCGACTTCATCTTCCCGATTGATGATCTAATTGCCAAGCTTAGCGAATGTATGACGCTTGAAGTTGGTGACGTTATTGTTACCGGAACGCCTGCAGGTGTTGGTTATGCACGTAACCCACCGGTCTTTATGAAAGATGGCGACGTGTGTGAGATCGAAATCGAAGGCATTGGTGTCTTAAGCAACCCTGTCGTTGATGAAGCTTAAGTCGCAATTGGTGTAGAGAATCGAAATGTACGAAGGAAATTATCTGGCGCAGCGTTTACGAGCATCGTCTTCTGATGGGGCTGAACGTGTATTTGCAAAGAAACTCGATGGTAGTGTCATTAGCTACCAGGCGTTTTTTGATGGTGCCGAAGCTTATGCAAAGGCACTGATACTGAAAGGTCTAAAGCCTAATGATCGCGTTGCAGTACAGGCAGATAAGTCTGTTGAAGCCCTTCAGCTTTATATCGGAACGATACTGGCTGGTGGGGTATTTTTACCGCTCAACACTGCTTACACCACTTCAGAAGTTAGCTACTTTATTGAAGACGCTTCGCCTAGCATCTTTGTATGCGACTCAGTAAACCATGCTGAGCTAAAAACTATCGCAGAAAACCTTGGTGTATTAGCCGTTGAAACGCTAGACGCTAACGGGTCAGGTAGCTTAAGCGACCTTGCTAAAGGAATGAAATCAGAACCATTTGAAGTGGTGCCTCGCACAGCAGATGATCTAGCCTCATTCCTTTATACTTCAGGTACAACAGGGCGTTCAAAGGGCGCGATGCTAACGCATGAAAACCTGTGGATTAATGCCGATACGCTGAAAGACTATTGGCATTTTAGCCAAAGCGATGTATTGATTCATGCACTACCTATTTTCCATATTCACGGTTTATTTGTCGCCATCAACACCACGCTTGCGGCTGGCTCATCAATCATTTTCATGCCCAGTTATGACGCTGAAAAGATTCTTGAGTTAATGCCAGAAGCGACGGTATTAATGGGTGTTCCGACCTTCTATGTTCGCTTGCTTGCTCAGGCAGGCTTAACTAAAGCTAGCGTTAGTAACATGCGTTTATTTGTCTCTGGCTCCGCACCTTTGTTGGCAGAAACCCATGTGAAGTGGCAAGAACAAACTGGCACGGCCATCCTTGAACGCTACGGCATGACCGAAACCAATATGAACACTTCAAATCCTTACGACGGTGATCGTCGTCCGGGTACAGTCGGCCTTCCTTTACCTTCCGTTGAAGTGATTATTACCGACCCAAGTACTGGCGAAAAATTGCCAACGGGTGAAGTCGGATCTATCGAAGTACGCGGCCCCAACGTGTTCAAAGGCTATTGGAATATGCCCGAGAAAACCAAAGAAGAGCTTCGAGATAATGGCTTCTTCATTACTGGCGACCTCGGCATGATTGATGATCGAGGCTACGTTTCCATTATTGGACGCTCCAAAGACCTCATTATTACCGGTGGCTACAACGTCTACCCCAAAGAAATTGAATTATTAATCGATGATTTGGACGGCGTAGTTGAGTCAGCGGTTATAGGCATTCCGCACGCCGATTTTGGTGAAGCGGTCACTGCCGTCATCGTTGCAGAATCTGATGCGACACTGAGTGAGGCTGACATCAAACAAGCTTTAAGTACTGACATTGCCAAATTCAAACAACCTAAACAGGTGTTCTTTGTTGATGAACTCCCCCGTAACACGATGGGGAAAGTTCAAAAGAACGTGCTGCGAGACACCTACTCAAGTTAAACCAATACTAAGGACTCCTTACGATGCGTGACGTTACTAAAGATAACCTAACCGACGTTTTTAACAGTTATATGGGACCGGATGTAAACCCGCGCCTGCGTGAGGTGATGAGCTCTTTGGTAACACATCTTCATGCCTTTGCTAAAGACGTTAATTTAACGCATCCCGAGTGGGAGCAAGGCATTTCTTTTTTAGAACGCGCTGGTGAGATTTCAAATAAGGAACGTCATGAGTTCGTACTACTTTCCGACGTGCTAGGTCTTTCTTCATTGGTTGATATGATCAACACGCGCCCTGAAGGCACTTCTTCAAGCGTGCTTGGCCCGTTTCATATATCCGGCTCGCCACCACTTGAGATTGGGGGTGATATGAAGGGTGAGTTTGAAGGCCCTGTTCTAGTTGCTCAAGGTACCATTAAAAATGTAGACGGTGAAGCTATCGAAGGGGCAAGTTTGGATATCTGGCAAACCGCGCCTAACGGTTTGTATTCTAGCCAAGACCCTGACCAAGAAACCTACTCATTCCACGGAATCCAAACCACGGGAGCCGACGGCCGTTATGCCTTCACTTCTGTAAAGCCGGTTGAATACACCGTACCAACTGACGGCCCAGTCGGTGACATCCTCAATGCCTGTGGCCG
>CALKXC010000206.1 GCA_938004025.1 uncultured Leucothrix sp.
TCACAGGAGGAAGGCTTATGAACATGCTCAGACAAGGGGTAATTACCTCAGGGGTCATTGGCATACTTTGGGCCTTTATTATTGCAGTCACAGTCTCAGTCACCCTGTCATTTGCAACAGGCCTTGCCTTTATGCCTGCAACGTTGGGATGCTTGGTGCTCGGTTTATTATTTGGCCTGACCACCATGCTGCTAAAGAACCGCACGATTGTTTATTCTCTTATAACCGCAATAGGCACCTTAGCGATTTTCACCCCATTAACGCCAATCACTATCGGTGAAGATGTGGGTACAGCGCATCAGCTTATTGCAGGATTGCTATTTGCACTATCAATGGCATTGCCCCTTCACAATATGATGCAAGAAGTCACCGTAGGCGCACTCACGCGCCACGCGTTTGAAGACGCCATCATTCGCTTTTTAACTGGCTTTGGATACATCGTCTTTACTGCGATCGTACTCATCCCATTTTATGTAATGGTAATGACCAGCCTGAAATCTCAACAGGCACTCTTAAAGAACCCACTCGACTTCTCAGTAGATTTCAGTCGCGGTTGGGATTTGTTCCGAAGTTATTTTGAGCTGTTCGAGCAGTTCAACTTTGGCAACTATTTATGGACGAGTTTTTATGTATCGGTACTTACCGTCATAATTACCCTACTATTTTCAGTCCCCGGTGCGTATGCCGTGGCACGCCTAAACTTTAAAGGCAGAGCGGCTTTCTCGCGCGGTATCTTACTCATTTACATGGTTCCAATGATTGTATTGGCGCTGCCCATTTATATCGGCTACTCAATGACGGGGCTTCGTAACACCATCATTGGTATCGTATTAATCTACCCCGTCACCACCATTCCCGTTGCGCTCTATATGTTGCAAGGGTACTTCCGCGGACTGCCCGTTGAGGTTGAAGAAGCAGGATTAATGGATGGCTTGACCCGTTTTCAAGTGATTCGAAAAATCACTTTACCGCTATCGCTACCCGCAATGGTGTCCGTATCGCTATACGTGTTTATGATTGCTTGGAATGAGTTCTTATTAGCCTTCATGCTGCTCGATGACCCCTCAAAATTCACGCTGACTCGTGGTGTGACCATGCTCAACTCATCAGAAGTCCCGCGACAGCACTTAATGGCCGGCGCAGTCATAGCGACCGTACCGATCATGGTGCTGTTCCTAGGACTAGAAAGATTCATGACCAAAGGCCTCACCGCAGGCTCTGTTAAAGGATAGAACGCTATGAACTCAGTTACATCAATGGATCAGACCGCACGCGACATAATGCATGCCAATGATAAAGGCGGCTACACCGTCCCTACCCATGGCCTATATCCCTACCAGTGGAACTGGGACAGCGCGTTTGCGGCGTATGGTTTTGCGCAGTTTGATGTTGAGCGTGCTTGGGTAGAGCTGGAAACACTGTTTTCATCGCAATGGGATAACGGCATGGTGCCGCATATTATCTTCCATCAGCAAGACCCTGGTTACTTCCCTGGCCCAGATGTTTGGCAAGGAACTGGACCATTACCTTCTTCTGGCATCAGTCAGCCACCGGTTGCCGCAACCATGGCTAAGCTCGTGTTTGATAAAGATCCTGAAATGGGCAGAAAGAGAATTGGCGCACTCTATGACAAGATGATCGCATGGCACCAGTGGTTTATGGATTGGCGTCTCGATAACGATGCCGTTTGCATTACCCACCCGTGGGAGGCAGGCCGGGATAACGCACCGGATTGGGACATTGCTATGGCGGCAATAGAGCCTGGTGATGTCGGTGAATACACGCGCCGCGATACAACACACGTTGATAGTTCAATGCGACCGACTAAATACGACTATGACCGTTACATCTGGCTAGTTAAGCGTGGCGTAGCGCTCGACTGGGATGATGCGGCGATGCTAGATAACACCCCTTTTAGGGTGGCTGACCCCACCATGACCTTCACGCTGCTTCGCGCACAACGCGATTTAGCCGACTTTGGAAGGATGCTAGGACGAGACGTGACAGCAACAGAAGCCGCGATTAAGCAACTTGAAAACGGTGCAAAATCGCTTTGGAATAAAGAATTAGCAAGCTATGACTCACGAGACGTGAACTCAGGACAATGGTCTGGCGCAATTTCAAATGCCTCTTTCTTGTGCTGGTACGCCGGTCTTAAAGCACCAGAAATGAAAAGTGTGCTGAATGAAGTCATGTCGACGGTCAAATACGGCATCCCTTCACTTGATACTCGCAATGAGAAATTTGATGCAAAACGTTACTGGCGCGGACCGGTCTGGCCAATGTTTAACAACTTAATCGCAATGGGGCTCGATGAAATGGGCATGCAAGAAGGTGCTAAGCTTCGGCAATCAACCGCTGATTTGATTATGGAACACGGATTTTCTGAATACTTTGATCCACTCGATGGAACCCCCGCCGGAGGGAGGTCATTCACATGGACAGCCGCCATCTGGTTAGGCTGGGCATCACCTAGTGCAGGAGCAAAATAATGGGCGCGATTACACTTAAAGCAGTTGAAAAATGGTTTGATGATGTTCAAGTCATCAAAGGGGTTGATCTTGAAATTCATGATGGTGAATTTTTAGTATTTGTCGGCCCATCGGGCTGCGGTAAATCCACCCTGCTAAGGATGATTGGTGGGCTAGAAGATATTTCACGAGGTGAGCTAGAAATAGATGGCGAAGACGTAACTGATCACCCGCCTTCTAAACGTGGCTTGTCGATGGTTTTTCAGTCCTACGCCCTCTACCCTCACATGTC